>NZ_BAAGTX010000002.1:0-240973 GCF_054781695.1 Thalassiella azotivora | reverse complement strand
GGAGACCGCGTGGGAGAGTAGGACACCGCCGGACAACCATTCGATGACGGTCACCCCCACACCCGGGGGTGACCGTCATCGCATTCCCACACCCACGCCCCTGCGGTGGACGCCCGGTCTTAGTGTCAGGGTGTGCGATGGGAACGATTCTTCTCCGACCTCGAGGCGCAGTTCGAGGCGGAACGAGACGCCGAGCTGCGCGATGAGGCCGCGGAGCGCTCCCGCGCCGAGCAGGCGCGGGTCTGGTTGTCCGAGCGGCTCCGGGCTCGGGTCGGTGGGGACGTGCAGGTGGTCCTCACGGGCGGCTCACGCGTCCGGGGGCGCTGCACGGACGCCGCCGTGGAGTGGATGCTGCTCGAGGACGCTTCCGGCACGCTGCTCGTGCCCCTGGCTGCGGTGGCTGTCGTCGAGGGGGCGGCACACGGGGCGGCGACAGAGGCCGGCGCCGCTTTACGGCGCCTGGGCTTGGCGTCGGTGCTCCGGGGTGCCGCGAGACGACGCGCGACCATCCAGGCCGTGACCACCGGCGGGGACGTCCACGGGACCGTGGACAGGGTGGGAGCCGACTTCTTCGACGTGGCCGTCCACCCGGCGGACGAGCCGCGACGCGTCGGCGCCGTCCGCCAGGTCAGCTCCGTTCCGTTCGGTCAGCTGCTCCTCGTGAGGTTCCGCGACGCCGGGTGGTGACGTCGGTCAGCGACCGCCACGCGCCTGCGCCAGGGTCACGTCGTCCTGGGCCGTGACCACGTGCGCCCGCGTCTCGGCGTACATGCGCTGGATGTAGGCCTCGAGCTGGTCGATCTCGACACGCCACTGACCGCGCCCGCCCACCTTGATGGCCGGGAGGTCGCCACTGCGGACGAGGGCGTATGCCTGGGCGGACGACACGTTGAGGATCTCCGCCACCTCGGTGAGCGGCAGGAATCGGGTAGGCACTGGCCCTCCTCTCAGGCAGCCTCACGCTGCCCCGTCCGACCCCCCAGGTCCTTGAAGTCTGTCACACCGCCGGGGTGGTCGCCCGACGCCGGTCCGCGCCTGTGGACGGCGGTTCGAGGCCGCTGGACCGTCTTTGCCACACTGTGCGCCGTCGTGGCGCGCAGTGGCGCCCTTTGGTGTGGGAGAAGCATGAGCACCGACCTCGCCCGGCCAGTCGCAGGCACGCCGTCGACGCTTCCTCAGGTCCCGGCACGAAGGCTCCGCCGACCGTCGTGGCGGGACCCGCGCCTGGCGGTCGGCGTCGTCCTGGTGCTCGCGTCGGTCGTGCTGGGCGTCGCCGTCGTCTCCGGCGCGGACCGCACCAGTGCCGTCTGGGCGGCCGACTCCGCGCTCACCCCGGGTGACGAGGTGGTGCGGGACCGCCTGCGGGTGGTGGACGTACGCCTGGACGACCTGTCCACGGTCTACCTGTCCGCCGAGGACCCCTTGCCCGAGGGCGCGGTCGTGACCCGCCACGTGGCGGCGGGCGAGCTCCTGCCGCTGAGCGCGCTGGGTGGTGCGGAGGACCTGCAGCAGCGACCCGTGGGCGTCCCCGTCACCGGGGCGCTGCCCGCCGGCCTCGGGAAGGGCTCCGCGGTCGACCTGTGGGTGGCGCACCCCGACCCCGAGCGCGCCGGGGCGTTCCTCGCACCCGAGCGGCTCGTCCAGTCGGCGGTCGTCAGCGAGGTGAGCCAGTCCGGTGGGGCGCTCGGCAGCGGCGGCGTGACGACCGTGCAGGTCCTCGTCGCCGAGGCGCAGCTGGCGGCGGTCCTGGGTGCGCTGGCCAACGACGCCGTCGTGTCGGTGGTCCTGGTCCCCGGCTCGGGAGGGTGATCAGGCCGTGGACGTCACGGTCCTGACGGCCGTCACCGGAGCGTGGGAGGCGCCTCTCGTCGCGGCACTGGAGACCTCGGGTACGGGGGTCGTCGTCGTCCGTCGGTGCGTGGACCTCCCCGACCTGCTCGCCTCGGCAGCCGCGGGTCGCGCGTTGGCCGTGCTGCTCAGCGCGGACCTCCAGCGACTCGACCGCGACGCCGTGGGCCGGCTCGACGCCGCGGGGCTCGCCGTCGTCGGGTTGCACGAGCCGGGTGACCTGCAGCAACGGGACCGTCTCGACGCGCTGGGCGTGGGCACGGTCCTGCCCGCGGACGCCGGGGCCCGCGAGGTCGCCGACGGCGTCCGGGACGCGGTCGCCGCCCGTCGCGAGGCCGGCGATCCGCCGTCGCGGACCCGGGCCGGGCCGGCGTCCCCCCTGCTGCCCCGGCAGCAGGTGGGCGACGCCGCCGACACCGCGCCGTCAGGGACCGGTCGCCTGGTCGCGGTGTGGGGTCCGGCCGGCGCCCCAGGTCGCACCGCCGTGGCGGTCGGGCTGGCCAGCGAGGTCGCCCTGCTCGGCCAGGAGGCGTTGCTGGTCGACGTCGACACGTGGGCGGCCTCGGTCGCGCAGACACTGGCCGTGCTCGACGAGGCCCCGGGTGTGGCAGCAGCGTGCCGGGCGGCTTCGGCGGGCACGCTGGAGCCGGAGCTGCTCGCCCGGCTCGCACCCGTCGTCGCTCCCCACCTGCGGGTCCTGACGGGCATCAACCGGCCGTCGAGGTGGCCCGAGGTGGGAGGCTCCGCACTCGAGGGCGTCTGGCCCGTGGCCCGCGTCGTGGCGTCGCTCGTGGTGGCCGACTGCGGCTTCTCCCTCGAGCAGGACGAGGAGCTCGTCTTCGACACCGCCGCGCCACGACGCAACGGCGCGACGCTCGTGACCCTGGAGCAGGCGGACGTCGTGCTCGCCGTCGGCTCCGCGGACCCCATCGGGCTGCAGCGGCTCGTGCGCGGTCTGGCGCAGCTGCGCGACGCGGTGCCGACCGTGGCACCTCGTGTCGTGGTGACCCGCGTCCGGGCCGCCGCGGTCGGCGGCTCCCCCGAACGGCGCGTCCGCGAGGCGCTGGAGCGGTACGCGGGGGTCGACGACGTCACCCTGGTCCCCGACGACCGCGATGCCTACGACCGCGCCCTGCTGCAGGGGCGGACGCTCGCCGAGGTAGCGCCGCAGTCGCGGGCACGGGCGGCCCTGCAGGGACTGGCGCGCGAGCTCTCCGCCGCCGTGCCGGGTGCCGGGTCCGGTGCGCGTCGAACGGGCCGTGGGGGCTCGTGACGACCGCCACGCGGGTGGACGACGACGCCGTGCCCGCGCACGCGTACCGTCCTGGGTGGGCCGCAGGGGCGGTCGACGCGCAGGCACGGGAGGGCACGTGAGCTACACCGCACTGGTGGTCGACTGGGGTGGGGTGCTGACCGCGCCGCTGCACGGTGCGATGTCGCAGTGGGCGCAGGACGACGGCGTCGACTTCGGCCACTTCGGCGACATGCTCCGCCAGTGGCGCGAGCTCGCCCGGGCGGAGGCGGGCGAGGGGCCCGAGGCCGGTCCGGTCGCCGCGCTCGAACGAGGGGAGATCAGCGCCACCGAGTTCGAGGTCCTCGTGGCCGACGAGCTGGGCCGTCGCGGTTCGCCGGTGGACGCGACGGGGCTGCTCGGTCGCATGCTGGCCGGCCTCGAGGAGCGCGAGCCCGCCATGTTCGACCTGCTGCGGCGTGTGAAGGACCACGGGCTGGGCGTGGCGTTGCTGTCCAACTCGTGGGGCAACACCTACGACCGCACGGGCTGGGACGACGTGTTCGACGCCGTCGTCATCTCCGGTGAGGTCGGCATGCGCAAGCCCGAGGCCCGTATCTACGAGCACGTCGTCTCGTTGCTCGGGCGCGACCCGCAGGAGTGCCTGATGGTCGACGACCTCCCGTGGAACGTCGACGCCGCTCGCGCGCTCGGGATGGGCGCCGTCCTGCACCGCAGTCCGCACGAGACCGCGAGCGAGCTCGAGCAGCTGCTCGGCCTGCCGTTGACCTGACAGCCGGCCTGGCTGTCGGCCTGACTCAGGCGGCGAACAGCAGGAGCAGGCCGCCGCACGTGTAGAGGACCATCAAGAGCAGCAACGGCACCTGGCTCAACGCCGCCCTGGGCCCGGGGAACAGCCGCACCGCGCGGTCGTGCGCCAGCACCACCCCCAGGACGTGCCCGAGGACCACAACCGCCACCTGCACGCCGGCGACGACGCCGGGGGAGACCAGGGACGGGTCCGCGACGCGCCCGCCCAGCCCGAGCGGGGACCAGCCGAGCGCCAGCGGGTCGGCGAGCCGCAGGACGGCGTTCTGCCCCTCCAGCACCAGCAGCGAGTAGTAGTGGGCCACCACGTAGCCGAGGGCCACCGGGATCACGGAGGGGGCGAAGAGGGTGGCCGTGCCGACCACCGGGCGCCCTGCCACGCGTGCCGCGGCCCACGACGCGAGCACCAGCGCCACCCCGACCACGCCGAGCACGCCAAGCAGACCCGCCGTGTCCGCCAGCCACCGCCACACGGGCAGCGCCTGGACGGTCGACACGTACCGGGGGTGCTCGCGGACCGAGTCGTAGGCGGTCGAGCCCAGGATGACCACCACGAGCGCCACCAGGCCCGGTTCGGGCCGCACCTGGTCCGGCCCCGCGAGAGGGGACCTCAGCACCAGCGTGCCGTCGTCCCGCCGGCCGAGGGGGCTGAGCCGACCGAAGGTGGAGGACCACACCTCGAACGCGTCGCCGCGGGCGAACCACCCCGAGCCGAGGAGGAAACCCGCCAGCAGCTGGACGACCAGGTACACCAGCACGACGAGACGCAGTGTCCCGACCTCGGTGTTGTCGGGTGCCACGAGCTCCAGCCAGACGAAGGCGAGCACCGCCAGCGCACCCGGCCACCACCCCCAGCTGTCCGGCAGCGCCAGCACCCCCTGGCGCGGGTCGACGCGAGCGAGCCGGCACAGCAGCGCGTGGGTGGTGCGGACCGGGTTGAGGCGCGCCCACGTGGACGGTCCGAGGAGCAGCGAGAGCGGCACCAGGCCCACCCACAGCAGCACGTACACCACGAAGGGCAGGGGGTTCCGGGCGTCCTGCGGCCCCCACAGCATCGCCACCAGCACCCAACCGGTGAGCAGGAGCCCGGCCCCGGCGGCGGTGGCGCGCAGCCACCGGGAGCCGAGGGCCGCGACAACCCCCCGGGGCAGGGGCCGGCCCGCGGTGCCGCCGTCGAGACGCGGCTCGCGCCACAGCACGGCGAGCAGCAGGAACGACACGACGAGCACGACTGCCGCAGCGGCGACGGTCAGCCCGAACGGCAGCGGCAGGTCGGCCCGCGACCCGATGCCGTGCGCCGGGAGCAGCGGGACCAGCGGCCAGCCCCCCACCACGTCAGCGCACCGCGACCTGCATGAGCAGCAGGTCGGGGTGGTGCAGCTCGACCTCGTAGACACCGGGTGCCGTGCCCGTCAGCTCGACGCGGGTGGGCACCCCCGCCGGGACGTCCGCCTGCACCTCGAACCCGTGCGCGTGGATCTCGGTGTCGGTGTCGGCGACGACCTCCACCACCAGCGTCTCGCCGACCGCCAGGTCGACCTGCGAGGGCGCGGGGGTCACGGTCCGGCCGGTGACCGTCACGGTCACGGCCCGCTGCGCCGGCTCGGACGCGGACGGGGCCGCCGGCGTCCCGGGTGCCGGCTCGTCGCCGGGGACCGTGGCCGGCGCGCCGGCGGTCGTCGGCCCGGTCCCGCTGCCGGAGGGCGCGGGGTCCGTGTCCGGTGCCGCCGCGCACCCGGTCAGCAGGAGCGCGGTCAGCAGGGGACCGGCCGCCCACGGACGCAGGAGCCGGCGGGCAGAGGTCGTCGTGGACCGGTGGTCGGGACACGTGCGCGGGGCGACCGGGGCGACGCGGGCGCCGCCCGAATGGTGGTGGTCCGGTGGGGAGATCACCGGCCCACTGTAGGCAGGCGTGCGACCATGTCGTCACGGCCTCGCTACCCGCCGGTAGCCGGGGTGGGACCGAGACGTGGGCGGAGGACGACGAGTGGCCGACCGGTTGAGCCCGCTCGACGTCTCGTTCCTCTACCTGGAGGACGATTCCACGGTCATGCACGTCGGGTCGGTCATGGTCTTCGACAACCCCGACGGCGGCCTCGACCACGACGCGCTGCTGCGCCACGTCGCGGCCCGGATCGCCTTCGTCCCGCGGTACCGCCAGCGCGTCCGGCAGGTCCCGGGTCGGCTCGCCAACCCGGTCTGGGTGGACGACGAGCGCTTCGACGTGACCTACCACGTGCGCCGGTCGGCGCTGCCGCGGCCGGGGTCCCTGGAGCAGCTGCGCGAGCTGGTGGCCCGCGTGCAGCCCAGGCCCCTGGACCGGCGCAGGCCGCTGTGGGAGGTCTACGTCGTCGAGGGTCTGGAGGGGGACAGGTTCGCCGTGATCACCAAGGCCCACCAGGCCCTGGTGGACGGCGTCAACGCCGTCGACATCGGGCAGGTCGTCCTGGACGACGCGCCGACCCCCGCGACCCTGCCGACGGACACGTGGCGTCCCACGCCGGAGCCGTCGCTCGTGGAGCTGGTGACCTCAGCGGTGATGGACACCATCCGCAGGCCCGGCCAGCTGCTGGACACGGTGCGCGCGTCCGCTGCGGACGTGCGCGCGGCGGCCGACAAGGCCGTGGAGGCCGTCGAGGACCTGGCCCTCGCCGCCCGGACCGCCGCGCGCGCGGCGCCGGACACGCCGCTGAACGCACCGGTCGGGCAGCAGCGTCGTTACGCCATGGTGGCCACCGACCTGGTCGACTACCGGCGGGTGCGGGACTTCCACGCCGGCGGTGGACGCCGTCGCGGTGGACGGTCGCGTCCGGTCCGGTCGGCGCCGTCCGTCGCGATCACCGTCAACGACGTCGTCCTGGCGACGCTCGCCGGCGCGCTGCGGGCCTGGCTGCTGACGCGCGGGTGGCGCGTCGGTCCGACGACGGTCGTCCGTGCCCTCGTGCCGGTGAGCGTCGTGGTGGACGACGACGAGGGGACCGTCGGTCAGTCGGTGGCGGCGCACCTCGTGGACCTGCCCGTCGGGGAGCCGAGCCCGACCCTCAGGCTGCAGCAGGTCGCCTACCAGATGCTGGCCCACGTCGACAGCGGACGGGCCGTCGGCGCCGAGCGCCTCGCGGGGATGACGGGCTTCGCCCCACCCACCCTGCACTCCCTGGGCACCCGGGTGGCGGGCGGGCTGTCGCGGCGGACCTTCAACCTGGTCGTCACCAACGTCCCGGGCCCCCAGCACCCGCTGTACCTGGCGGGCGCGCGGATGATCGGCAGCTACCCGGTCATCCCGTTGGCGAAGGACCACGCCCTGGCCGTCGGGCTGACCTCCTACGACGGGGGCGTCTACTACGGGCTGAACGCGGACCGGGACGCGATGCCCGACGTCGACGTCCTGGCCCAGTGCGTCGAGGACAGCCTCGCCGAGCTGCGGGACACGGTGCGGTGAGCGCGGCGCCCGGCCGCGCCCGCCGCTGGGGGCTGGTGCTCGGCGGCGGCGGGGTCCTCGGCGGCGCCTGGGCGGTGGGGGCGCTGACCGCGCTGGAGGAGGTGCATGGCCTCGACGCGCGGCGGGCCGACGTCCTGGTGGGGACGTCGGCGGGGTCGCTGCTCGCGGCCCTGCTCGGCGCCGGCGCCACCGTCGAGGAGCTGCGCTCGCACCAGCTCGGTCAGCGGGCCGCCTCCGGACCACTCGCCGCGCTGGAGTGGGACTACGAGACCGCCACGGGCGGGGACGTGCCCGCCCGCCCCCGGCTCGGTCCCGGCTCCACCGCGATGGTCGCGGCGAACGCGCGCCGCCTGCGTGACCTGCCGCCCACCGCCGTCCTGGCGGCGCTCGCCCCGGTGGGCCGAGGCTCCCTGGACGCCGTGGGGCGGCTGGTGCGCGACGTGCAGGCGGCCACGGGGCGCGACCCCGCGAGCTGGTCCGCGCACCCCGGGCTGCGCGTCGTCGCGATGGACTACGACGCCGGGCAGCGGGTCGCGTTCGGTGGCCCGGGCGCCCCTGCGGTCGCGCTCGCGGACGCCGTCATGGCCTCCTGCTCGATCCCCGGGTGGTACCAGCCGCTGGAGCTGGCGGGCACCCGCTACGTCGACGGCGGCGCGTGGTCGTCGACGAACGTCGACCTGCTCCTCGGCGAGGGGCTGGACGAGGTCTTCGTCCTGGCGCCGATGGTCTCGTTCGCACCGGACGAGCCGTCGGGGCTGCCTGCCCGGATGGAGCGCGCCTGGCGGGCCAGGGTCACCCGGCGCTGTCTGCGCGAGGTGCAGCGCCTGCACGCCACCGGGACCGAGGTGACGGTGCTCGGACCGGGACGGGAGGACCTGGAGGCGATCGGGCCGAACCTGATGGCCGTCGGGCGCCGGGAGCTGGTGCTGGCCACGGCCCTGGAGACGGCCCGCGAGGCCCTCGGGGACCCCGCGCACGTGGGCGACGTCCTGCGGCGCACCCCCGCGCGACGGCGCGGGCGGCGCGGGCGGCGCGGGCGCGAGGATGACCACGCCGGCGCGGTCGACGCCGGGTGAGCCGGGACTGGAGGACCGACGTGCGCGTGTACCTGCCGACCACCCTCACGGCCCTGGCGCGCGCGCACGCGGACGGACGGTTCGAGGCCCACCCGGGCGTCGGCGCCCATGCCGTGACGCCGGCGCTGCGGGAGTGGTTCGCCGAGGCCGACGACGTCGAGGAGCTGGAGTACGCGGCGCTGCTGGACGCCGCCGAGTCGTCGCTCGCGGTGCTCGCCCAGGACGGCGCCGCTCCCCGGCGCAGGGTGGTCCTGGCCGCGGAGGTGGACGACGCCCTCGTCCACCCGCAGGCGCGTGAGGTCGCCTCGGCGGTCCGGCTGTCGGGGCCCGTGCCGCTGGCCGACGTGGTCAGCGTCCACGTCGACGAGCTGGACGCGCAGCAGGCGGTCGCCGCGGCCGTCGAGGCGCTGCCCGCCGCGCGCGCCGGTGACGAGGACGCCCGGTTCACCGTCGACGGCGCGGACGGGCACGACCTGCTCTGGTACGACGTCACCGAGATCCCGGACCTGGTGGCGCCGTAGCAGCCGGTAGCAGCCGGTGGCCCGGCGCCGAGCCGCCGGTTCGACCCGGTCGTCCCCGCCCGGGTATACAGGGCACGGGCCGTCGACGTCGCCGGCCCGTCGAAGGAGGAGACCCCCGTGGACGCCGTGACGACCGTTCCCCACCCGACGAACGAGCCCGTCCTGGACTACGCCCCCGACACCCCCGAGCGCGCGGCGCTGCAGCAGAGGCTGGACGAGCTGTGGAGCGAGAAGGCGGAGCTCACGAACGTCGTCGGCGGCAGGGACGTGCCGGGCAGCGGCCGGCGCACGAAGGTCGTGGCGCCGTTCGAGCACCGTCACGTGCTGGGTTCGTTCAAGGGGTCGACGCAGAAGGACGCGGCCGCCGCGGTCGCCGCGGCCAAGGCCGCCGCACCGGCCTGGCGCGACCTGTCCTACGACGACCGGGCCGCGGTCTTCCTCAAGGCCGCCGAGCTGCTGAGCGGGCCGTGGCGGTCCACCCTGAACGCCGCCACGATGCTGGGCCAGGCGAAGACGGCGGTCCAGGCGGAGATCGACTCGGCCTGCGAGCTCATCGACTTCTGGCGGTTCAACGTGCACTTCGGCCGGCAGGTGCTCGCCGAGCAGCCGATGGCCAACTCCAAGGGCGTCTGGAACCGCACGGACCACCGCCCGCTGGAGGGTTTCGTCTACGCCATCACCCCGTTCAACTTCACCGCGATCGGCGGCAACCTGCCGACCGCGCCGGCGTTGATGGGCAACACCGTGGTCTGGAAGCCGTCCCCGACGCAGGCGCTCGCGGCGCACTACACGATGCGCCTGCTCGAGGCCGCGGGCCTGCCCCCGGGGGTCATCAACCTCGTCCACGGTGACGGTGTCGCGGTCTCGGAGGTGCTGCTCGCGGACCGCGACCTCGCGGGCATCCACTTCACGGGGTCGACGGCGACGTTCCAGCGGCTCTGGCGGACGGTGGGCGAGAACATCTCCTCGTACAGGGCGTACCCGCGGATCGTGGGCGAGACGGGTGGCAAGGACTTCATCGTGGCGCACCCCAGCGCCGACGTGGACGTGCTGCGCACCGCGATGGTCCGCGGTGCGTTCGAGTACCAGGGGCAGAAGTGCTCGGCGGCCTCGCGCGCGTACGTCCCGCGCAGCCTGTGGCGCCGGCTGCGGGACGACCTGGCCGACCTGACCGACTCGCTGACGATGGGGCCGACGACCGACTTCTCCAACTTCATGTCGGCGGTGATCGACGACCGCGCCTTCGCCAAGCACCGCGAGGCCATCGACCGCGCCCACGCCGAGCCCGGCATCGACGTCGTCGCCGGCGGCACCTACGACGACTCGGTGGGCTACTTCGTGCGGCCCACCGTGATGACGGCGGACGACCCCGACGACGCGGTGTTCACGACCGAGTACTTCGGACCGATCCTCGCGGTGCACGTGTACCCCGACCGGCAGTACGACCGCGTCGTCGAGCAGATGGAGTCGGCGGCCGACTACGCGCTCACCGGCGCCGTCGTGGCCCAGGACCGCGCGGCCATCGCGAAGGCGACGAAGGCCCTCCGGTTCGCCGCGGGCAACTTCTACGTCAACGACAAGCCGACCGGGGCGGTCGTGGGGCAGCAGCCGTTCGGTGGTGCGAGGGGCTCGGGCACCAACGACAAGGCGGGTGCGGCGCAGAACCTGCTGCGGTGGACGTCGACCCGGTCGATCAAGGAGACGTTCGCGCCCCCGACGGACCACCGCTACCCGCACATGGGCTGACCCGGTCCCTCGGGGGAGGGGCTGGACGGGGAGGGCGCGGGACGTCCCTCCCCGTCCGCCTCCCCGCCCGGCGTCAGGTCAGGACAGCCACTCGCGGCCGGCGCGGATCTGCTGGCGGATGGCGCCGTGGACAGCCGGTTCGGCGGCGCGCTCCAGCTTGCCGCCGAGCAGCGGCACGGACGCCTTGAGGTCGCCGTCCACGGACTGCACGGTGCTGTCACCGTCCGGTGCGAGGTGCAGCGTCCCGGTGAGACGCAGCGGGGCCCCGACGATCTCCACCGAGATCGTGCCCGCCCGTGACCCGTCGGGCGCCGGCGCCGCCCAGGCGTCGACCTGACGGACCTGCACCGTGGCGCCGACGAAGGACCGGGCGACGTCCGGGAAGTCGTCGGTGGGCAGTCGCCGCACCGTCGTCACGGTGAACGGGCCGGCGGGGTCGCCGTCGACGTCGACGGACCCCTCGCTCGCCCCCATCAGCTCGGTGACCCGGTCGCTGAAGCGCGGGTCGGCCAGCGCGGCGGCGACGGCGTCGGGAGTGGCGGGGTAGCGGACCTGCTCCTGGATGCGCACGGCGCCAGGCTAGCCGCGCGACCAGCTCTCCACGTCGGCCGCCAGGGGCGCGAGCCGGAGCGCGTCGTGCTCCAGCCGCTGGACGGGGCCGTCGACGCGGGCCGCGAGGCGCCGGGCCGCGTCGACGGCCTCCTCGTGCGCCCGGTCCACCAGGACCTGCCCCTCCGGCACCCGCTCGGCGAACGACATCGCGTCCTCCACGTGCGCCGGCCCCCACGGGACCCGCACCTGCAGGTCGGCCTCGACGAGCAGCCCGTGCCGGTGGCAGTAGTCGACCGCCTGCGTCGCCAGGGCCTGGGCGTGCTGCAGGTCGACCACGTACTCCTGCAGGGCCCGCACGGAGTCCTCGATGCTCGCGGCCGCGACGTGCAGCACCTCGAGCTGCGCGAGCACGACGGAACGTGCCGCGTCCGCCGCCGGTCCCCTCCAGTCCGCCAGGTGCTCCAGCGCGGTCCGCAGGGTCGAGCGACGGTCCTGCAGGGACTGCGCGACCCGCGACAGGTCGGCCGCCAGCGCCGACACGGAGGCCGGGTCCCCCGGTGCGAGCGCGTCGACCGTCGCGCTCACCGGTCACCGGCCGGGTCGCCGGCCCCGTGCGGCGACCGGCCCGTGGTCGGGGTGTCGGCCTCGGCGTAGCGCTCCGCGGCCCACCGCAGCGCCGTCCCGGTCCGGTCCGCGACGTCGGCCAGGGCGCGCAGGACGTCCACGGTCGCCGCGTGGGCAGCGAGGACGGCGTCCGGTGCCGGTGGCGTCCCCGGGTCCGGCGCGTGCCGCAGGAGGGCGTCGGCGTCGTCCGCCAGATCGAGGGAGACCGACCGTACCGACAGGGAGGCTGCGTGCAGTGCCTGCGGATCGACCCGCCACGACGCGCCGCGGGCGGCCGCGGCAGGGTCCCGGTCAGGCGTCACCCCGCGAGCGTAACCGCGGCGCGCCGCAGGCGGAGAGGGTCGTCGGACGGTCTGTGGACGACGCCGTCGGGCCGCCGTCGCGACGCGCTCGGGCCACCGTCCGGGTGCCGGACGCGGGGTGCGCCGGGTCGGACTAGGCTCGCGGGCAGACGTGCAACGGCGCACGTCTCGAGGCCGACGCTGGGGTGAGAGTTCCGCATGTCCACCACGTTCGAGCAGTCCCGCACAGCGATCCTGGAGCGGGCCGTCGACGCAGCAGACCACCACGGGGCCAAGGACGGTGACGTCGCGGCCCTGCTCGCCCGGTACTACCGGCACGTCGCGGACGAGGACCTGCGACAGCGCGACCCCGTCGACCTGGCCGGAGCGGCGCTGAGCCACCGCCAGCTCGCCGGTCACCGCACCCCCGGCACCGCGCAGGTCCGGGTGATCACCCCGAGCGTCGACGAGCAGGGGTGGCAGACCGGGCACACGGTGGTCGAGATCGTCACCGACGACATGCCGTTCCTCGTCGACTCGGTGACCGCCGAGCTGACCCGCCAGCACCGGGCGATCCACCTCGTCGTCCACCCGACCTTCGTGGTGCGCCGCACCGTGACCGGTGAGCTGGTGGACGTGCTGGACGTGTCCGCGTCGTCCGTGACCACCGGCCGGCGCGACCCGTCGTGGCCCGACGACGCCTGCGTCGAGTCGTGGATGCACGTCGAGATCGACCGGGAGACCGACGCGGAGGACCTCGACGCGCTGGCGGACGGCGTCCGCAAGGTCCTGACGGACGTGCGCGCGGCGGTCGAGGACTGGCCCAAGATGCGGGACGCCGCCCGGTCCGTCGCCGAGCAGATGCGCGACGACCCGCCGGTGGGCCTGGCGGACGAGGCCACCGAGGCCGACCGGCTGCTGACCTGGTTGGCCGAGGACAACTTCACCTTCCTCGGGTACCGCGAGTACGAGCTGGCCGGCCAGGAGGGTGAGGAGCGGCTGTGCGCGGTCCCGGGAACGGGGCTGGGGATCCTGCGCTACGACCAGACGTCGAGCTCGACGAGCTTCGACCGGATGTCGCCGGCGGTGCGCACCAAGGCGCGCGAGCGGCGGGTGCTCATCCTGACGAAGGCGAACTCCCGCGCGACCGTCCACCGGCCCGCGTACCTCGACTACGTCGGGGTCAAGCGCTTCGACGCCGAGGGCCGCGTGGTGGGGGAGCGGCGGTTCCTCGGGCTGCTGACCTCGGCCGCGTACACCGAGAGCGTGCGCCGCGTCCCGGTCGTCGACCGCAAGGTCGAGGCGGTCCTCGAGCGAGCCGGCTTCGCCCCGGACAGCCACTCGGGCAAGGACCTGCTGACGATCCTCGAGACGTACCCGCGTGACGAGCTCATGCAGACCGGCGTCGACGACCTGTACGCCACGGTGATGTCCGTGCTGCACCTGCAGGAGCGGCGCCGCACCCGGCTGTTCCTGCGGGAGGACGACTACGGCCGGTACATGTCGTGCCTGGTCTTCCTGCCCCGCGACCGCTACACGACGCAGGTCCGGCTGCGCATGGAGCACATCCTGCGCGAGTACTTCGACGCGGACGCCGTCGACTACACCACCCGGGTCAGCGAGTCGGTGCTCGCCCGGCTGCACTTCGTGGTCCGCGCGCCCGCCGGCCAGACGGTCCGCCAGGCCGACCCCGAGGAGCTGGAGCGCCGGCTGGTCGAGGCGACCCGGACCTGGGAGGAGGACCTCGCGGACGCGCTGCGCGCGGAGGTCGGCGAGGAGGAGGCCACCCGCATCCTGCACCGGTGGGGCGGAGCCTTCCCCGAGGGCTACAAGGAGGACTTCCCGGCCCGGGTCGCCGTCGGCGACCTGCGCCGGGTCGAGGCCCTGACCCCGCCCGGCGAGGGCGGCGACGCCGACCTGGCCATGAACATGTACGAGCCCGTCGGCGCGGCCGTGAACGAGCGCCGGTTCAAGCTGTTCCGCCGCAGCCCGCTGTCGCTGACCGAGGTGCTCCCGTTCTTCCGCAACCTCGGCGTCGAGGTGACCGACGAGCGACCCTACGAGCTGGACTGCGTGGACGGGACGACCGCCTACGTCTACGACTTCGGTCTGCGCTACTCGGGACCGCAGCCGCCGGACACGGCGCGCGAGCTGTTCACCGACGCGTTCGCCGCGGCGTGGCACGGTCGCAGCGAGTCCGACGGCTTCGACCACCTCACCCTCGCCGCCGGGCTGACGTGGCGCCAGGTCGTCATCATCCGCGCCTACGCCAAGTACCTGAGGCAGACCGGCTCGGCGTTCAGCCAGGACTACGTCGAGCGGACGCTGCTCGGCAACGTCGGCGTCGTCCGGACCCTGGTCCGCCTGTTCGAGGCGCGGTTCGACCCGGACCGGGACCTCGACGACGACGGGCGGCAGGAGGTCTGCGAGGCGCTGACCGAGGAGATCGAGGGCGCGCTGGAGGCCGTCGAGTCCCTCGACGCCGACCGCATCCTGCGCTCGCTGCTCGGGCTGGTGCGGGCGACGCTGCGGACGAACTTCTACCAGCTGGACGGCGACGGCCGGCCCAAGAGCTACGTCTCGTACAAGCTCGACCCCCGCGCCGTCCCGGACCTGCCGGAGCCGCGACCGGCGTTCGAGATCTGGGTCTACTCGCCGCGGGTCGAGGGCGTGCACCTGCGCTTCGGCGCCGTCGCGCGTGGTGGGCTGCGCTGGAGCGACCGTCGCGAGGACTTCCGCACCGAGATCCTCGGACTGGTCAAGGCGCAGATGGTGAAGAACGCGGTCATCGTCCCGACCGGGGCGAAGGGCGGCTTCGTCGCCAAGCAGCTGCCGGACCCCTCGGACCGGGACGCCTGGCACGCGGAGGGCGTCGCCGCCTACCGGACGTTCATCTCGGCCCTCCTCGACGTGACCGACGACCTGGTGCCCGACCCGGACGCCGGCGAGGCGGGCTCCCGGCGCGTGCAGCCGCCACCGCGCGTCGTCCGCCACGACGGCGACGACCCGTACCTGGTGGTCGCCGCGGACAAGGGGACGGCGAGCTTCTCGGACGTCGCGAACGCGGTCTCCGCCGACTACGGGTTCTGGTTGGGGGACGCGTTCGCCTCGGGCGGCTCGGTCGGCTACGACCACAAGGCGATGGGCATCACCGCACGGGGCGCCTGGGAGTCGGTCAAGCGGCACTTCCGCGAGGCCGGGCTCGACACCCAGAGCGAGGAGTTCACCGTCGTCGGCGTCGGGGACATGAGCGGTGACGTGTTCGGCAACGGCATGCTGCTGTCCGAGCACATCCGCCTCGTCGCGGCCTTCGACCACCGCCACGTGTTCCTCGACCCCGACCCCGACGCCGCGACCTCCTACGCCGAGCGGCGCCGGCTGTTCGACGAGCCGCGCTCGTCCTGGGCGGACTACGACGAGTCGCTGATCAGCGAGGGCGGGGGGGTGTACCCCCGGTCGGCCAAGTCGGTGCCGGTCAGCCCGCAGGTGGCCAAGGCGCTCGGCCTCGGCAGGGACGTGCGCTCGATGACCCCGGCGCAGCTGATGAAGGCGATCCTGTGCGCCCCCGTGGACCTGCTGTGGAACGGCGGCATCGGCACGTACGTCAAGGCGACGTCGGAGACCAGCGCCCAGGTCGGGGACAAGGCGAACGACCCGATCCGGGTCAACGGCGCCGACCTGCGGGTGAGGGTCGTGGGGGAGGGCGGCAACCTCGGCTTCACCCAGCTCGGGCGGATCGAGGCGGCGCTGCACGGCGTGCGGATCAACACCGACGCGATCGACAACTCGGCCGGGGTCGACTGCTCGGACCACGAGGTGAACATCAAGATCCTGCTCGACCAGGTGGTGGCCGACGGGGACCTGACGACCAAGCAGCGCAACGCCCTGCTCGCCGAGATGACCGACGACGTCTCCCGGCTGTGCCTGCGCGACAACTACGAGCAGAACGTGCTGCTGGGCAACGCCCGCCAGCAGGCGCACGGGATGCTGCCGGTGCACCAGCGCTTCATCCGCTCGCTGGAGTCCGACGGCGCGCTGGACCGGGCGCTGGAGTTCCTGCCGAGCGACAGCCAGCTGGCCGAGCGGGCGGAGGACGGGCTCGGCCTGACCTCCCCGGAGTTCGCGGTGCTCGTGGCGTACGCCAAGATCACGCTCGCGGACGCCGTGCTGGCCTCCGACCTGCCCGACGACCCCTGGTTCCAGCGCGTGCTGCGCGACTACTTCCCGCCGCAGCTCGTCGAGCGCTACGACGACCGGCTCGCCAAGCACCCGCTGCGGCGGCAGATCGTCACCACCGGCCTGGTCAACGACCTCGTCAACCGCGGCGGGATCACGTTCGGGTACCGGGCGGTGGAGGAGACCGGCGCCTCGGTGGACCACGTGCTGCGCGCGTACGTCATCAGCCGGGAGGTGTTCGGTCTGCGCGAGTACGTCGAGGCGATCGAGCGGCTCGACAACGTCGTCCCGACGGACGTGCAGACCAGGATGTACCTGGAGTTCCGTCGCCTCCTCGACCGGTCGGTGCGGTGGTTCCTCCAGAACCGGCCCGACGTCCTGGACGTCGCCGCGGAGATCGAGCGGTTCGGGCCGACGTGCGAGCGCCGCCGCGGTCGGATGGCGGAGACGCTCGCAGGCTCCGAGCGCAAGCGGCTGCTCGCGACCGCGGAGCAGCTCCAGGAGGCCGGCTGCCCGGAGGACCTGGCGCTGCGCTACGCGGGTCTGCTCGACGAGTACTCGTTGCTGGACGTCGGTGACATCGCCACGACGATGTCGGCGTCCGAGGACGTGGTGACCTCCCTGTACTTCACGCTGTCGGAGCGGTACGGGGTCGACGCCATGCTGGCGCGGATCGCGGCGCTGGGCCGGGCGAACCGGTGGGAGGCGCTCGCGCGCGGCGCGTTGCGCGACGACCTGTACGCGGCGCTCGAGGCCCTGACGCGCGCGGTGCTCGCCCACGCGCAGGAGTCCGGTGGGGCGGTGCCGTCGGACGCGGGGACGACGGAGCTGATCGACGCCTGGGAGTCGGTCAACGCCAGCCAGCTGGCCCGCGCCCGCAGCACCATCGACGAGGTGCGGCGGCTCGAGTCGACGGACCTGGCGTCCATGTCGGTGGCCCTGCGGCTGCTGCGGGGGGTGATCCGGTCGGCGTCCGCGACCGCCTGAGCCGGTCCTAGTCTGGGCGGGTGCCCACCCTCAACGACCTGGTCAGGCGCCACGCGGACCTCACCGACGCCGACCGGGAGTGGCTGCACCTGCTGGTGGGGGACTGGCAGCTGCTGTCGGACCTGTCGTTCGCCGACCTGGTGCTGTGGGTCCCCGACACCGGGCGGGCCGGGTACGTGGCCGTGGGGCACTGCCGTCCCAGCACGGGGCCGACCGTCTTCCACGAGGACCAGGTGGGCCGCCTGCTGCCGCGGGGCCGTCGTCCGCAGCTGGACCGGTCCCTGGACGAGGGGCGGATCTGCCGTGAGCGGGACCCGGAGTGGCTGGACGACGTCCCCGTGCGCGAGGAGACGGTCCCGGTCGTCCGCGAGGGCAGCGTCGTGGCCGTGCTGGCCCGTCACACGAACCTCGCGTCGGCACGCACCCCCAGCCGGCTGGAGCTGACGTACCTGCAGTGCGCGGACGCGCTCGCGGCGATGGTGGCGGCGGGGACCTTCCCCGTCGCGGGTGCGCCGACGGGGATGCGCCGCGGGGCCCCCCGGGTCGGCGACGGCCTGGTCACGCTGGACGTCGACGGGGTGGTGCAGTACGCCAGCCCCAACGGGTTGGCGGTCTTCCACCGGCTCGGCCTGGTCGGGGACCTCGTCGGACGCTCGCTGGCCGAGGTGACGAGCGACCTGGTGGACGACGCCAGTCCCGTCGACGAGTCGCTGGCGCTGGTCGTGACCGGCCGGGCGCCGTGGCGCACGGACGTCGAGGCGCACGGGGCCGCGGTGTCCCTGCGGGCGATCCCGCTGCTCGCCGACGGCGTCCGGCGGGGCGCCGTCGTCCTGTGCCGTGACGTCTCGGAGCTGCGCCGCCGCGAGCGCGAGCTGCTGACGAAGGACGCGACCATCCGGGAGATCCACCACCGGGTGAAGAACAACCTGCAGACGGTCGCGGCCCTGCTGCGGCTGCAGGCGCGGCGGATCTCCTCCCCGGAGGCACGTCAGGCGCTGCAGGAGGCGATGCGGCGGGTGGGGACGATCGCCCTCGTGCACGAGACCCTCAGCCAGGGGCTGGAGGAGACGGTCGCGTTCGACGACCTGCTGGACGGGGGCCTCCTCCTGGCCGCGGACCTCACGGGCCACCCGGGTCTGCGCACCGTCCGCGAGGGCCGGGTGGGGACGGTCGTCGCCGAGGACGCCACGGCGCTCGCGCTGGTCGTGAACGAGCTGGTCAGCAACGCGGTGGAGCACGGCGGTGTCGCAGGGGCGGTCACCGTGCAGGTGAGGGCCCGGCGGGACGGCCAGCACCTGCGCCTGGTGGTGGCGGACGACGGGCCCGGGCTGCCGGAGGGCTTCACCCCCGGGACGGGCGGTCTGGGCACGCAGATCGTGTCGGCCCTGGTCACCGGGGAGCTGCGGGGCTCGATCCGCTGGGCCGACGGCGACGGCGGCGGCACCGAGGTGGTCGTGGAGGTCCGTCTCCGTGAGGAGCGTGACGCGCCGGGGTGACGACGGGACGACTCAGGCCCGTGCTCCCGGCCCGCAGGGGACGGGCACGCGGAAGGGGCGTCCGGTCGGTGACCGGACGCCCCTTCGGAGCTGGTGGGGTCAGCCGGCGCGTCGTGCGCGGGCCGTCCGACGCTTCAGGGCGCGGCGCTCGTCCTCGGACAGGCCGCCCCAGACTCCGGCGTCCTGACCGTTCTCGAGCGCCCACTTGAGGCAGGTCTCGACGACCTCGCACCGACGGCAGACCGCCTTGGCGTCCTCGATCTGGAGGAGCGCCGGGCCGGTGTTCCCGATCGGGAAGAACAGCTCCGGGTCCTCGTCGAGGCAAGCAGCGCGGTGGCGCCAGTCCATCGGGGGGTGCTCCTTTGTGAAGGTGTTCACGAGGTCTCATGCTGAGAGGGGCGCCAGTGGTGCTGGTGCCCCTCGTGCGGTCAAGGGTCACACGTGGGAACCGGGGCCCACAAGGGATCCGTGTGAAGATTTCCGCCAGGCCCGTGAGGGGTTGCTCACAGCAGGCCCGTCGCGGGGAGGTACCCTGCCCGGTTCGTCCAGTGGGGCCAACGTGCGGCGGTGGGGGCGTGTTCCCCTGGCGACGGCCGGTTGCCCGTGCCGGCGGTGGAGCCCCCCCGGTCCGGCTCCCGCCGGTCCCGGCCTGCACCGGTGGGTGCGGGCCTGTCTCCAGGGTGGGGGGTAGCGTGCGGGCGTGCCACTCGAGAGACGACGCGGGGAGGGCCCCGTCGGGCCGTCGCAGGGCGCGGACGGGCCCGCGGACGGGCCCGCGGACGGGCCCGCGGACGGGCTCGGGGACGGCGCGCGGCGGCGTGGCCCGGGCAGACCCCGGGCGCTGGCGGTGGTCGTGGTGGCCGTGCTCGTGCAGGCGGTGACGCTGGCGGTGGTCGGCGTCTTCTTCCTCGTCGAGCTGGCGGTGGCCTCACCCACGAGCGTCGTGTCGGCCGTGACGATCGCGGCGCTCTCGCTGCTGACCGGCGCCTTCCTCGCCTGGTGCGCGAGGGCCCTGTGGGCGGGGCGCCGGTGGGCCCGCGCCCCCGTCATGGTCTGGCAGCTGCTGACCCTCTTCGGGGTGGTCCCGTCCGTGGTGGGCGGCGGCGCGTGGTGGGCCGTGCTCGTCGTCGCGGTCCCCGCGGTGGTGGTGGCCGTGGGGCTGGTCCTGCCACCGGTGGTGGCGGCCACGACACGCTCGGGCGAGCAGCCGGTGCTGTGACGCGGGTGCCGTGACGCGGGTGCTGTGACGCGGTCCGGGGCGGTCGTTCCCGCAGGTCGGCCGTTCGCGGTCAGCCCTCGTCGGTGAGCCCCTCGCGCAGGCTCGCGAGGCTGCGCGCGAGCAGCCGGGAGACGTGCATCTGCGACAACCCGACCTCCTGGGCGATCTGCGACTGGGACATGCCGCGGACGAACCGGAGGGCGATGATCCGCCGCTCGCGGGCCGGGAGCCGGGCGAGCAGGGGGCGCAGGGCCTCGCGGTTCTCCACCCCGGCGAGGTCCTCGTCCTCGACGCCCGGCCAGTCCGCGTCGGCGTCCGTACCGGTGTCGATCGGGACCGTGGAGTAGGCACCGGCGGACTCCAGACCCTCCAGGACCGTGTCCGGGTCGAGGTCGGCGCGCTCGGCGAGCTCGGCGACGGTCGGGGCGCGGCCGAGCTCGTGGGTGAGGGCCTCTCGCGCCTCGGTGAGGGTCCGGACCAGCTCCTGCAGACGTCGGGGGACGCGGACGGCCCAGCCCCGGTCGCGGAAGTGCCGGCGGATCTCGCCGAGGATGGTGGGGACGGCGAACGTCGCCAGGGAGGCGCCCCGTTGCGGGTCGTAGCGGTCCACGGCCTTCAGCAGCCCGATGGTGCCGACCTGGACGAGGTCGTCGAGCGGCTCCCCACGACCCTCGTAGCGGCGTGCCAGGTGGTGGACCAGGCCCAGGTGGGCCTGGACGACCTCGGACCGCAGGTCGGCTCGCCCGGGGTCGTCGGGGTCCATGCGGGCCAGCCGTCGCACCGCGGCGTCGGCGGCGGCCCGGCTGTCTCCGGCGTCGTCCGCGACGCTCGACCGGACCGTGTCGGTGCCGGTGCCGGTGCCGGTGTCGGTGCCGGTGTCGGCGACGTCGGTGGCGACCGGGTCCTGGTCACCGCCCGTGCGACCGTCGCGGGGCACCGGGAAGCCGGGGGCGCGGCGAACGGGCGGTCTCATGACCGCACGACCCGCAGGTGGTGCAACCGGATCCGCACCGCGCCGGGCCGGCCACCCGTCTCGACGTGCCCCACGAGGGCGCCGAGGACCGCCCAGGCGACGGAGTCGGGCGGCGGGAGGGCGGGGGCGGGGCCGGTGACGGTCACGGTGATCGTGTCGGAGCCGAGCTCGAACACCGCACGCAGCTCGTCGTCCGGGGCGGCGCCGTGCAGGACGAGCGCGCTCGCCTCGTCGACGGCGATGCGCAGGTCCTCGATCTCGTCGAGCGTCAGGTCCAGGCGGGCGGCCAGTCCGGCCGTGGCGGTGCGCAGCACGGCCAGGTAGGCGGGGTCGGCGGGGACGTGCAGGTCGACCCGGTCCGCGGGCAGCCCGGGCGTGGGCTGAGCCGTGTCTGCCGTGGTGGTCACGCTGCCCCCCGCTCCGTGCCGTGCGGTGCACGTCGCGGCGCCGCTGAGGTCAATGGTGACCGCTCGGGCACCCCGCGTCGACCCGGGGCGGGGGACGGCGCGGTCGGGTCACGCGTCCGCCGGGTCGGCGGGGTCGGTGGGGCGGGTGGCGTCGGCCGGGTCGACGGGGCGGGCGTCGGCGAGGTCGGCGAGGGCGGGGAGCGCCTCGTCGTCGAGGCGCCAGACCGTCCACTCGTCCTGCGGCGTGGCGCCGATGCCGCGGTAGAAGCCGTGGGCGGGCTCGTTCCAGTCCAGGACCCACCACTCGAGCCGGGCGTACCCCCGGTCGCGGGCCTCCGCCGCCAGCGCGGCCAGCAGGCGTCGGCCGGTGCCCTGCCCCCGGTGCGGCGGTCGGACGAAGAGGTCCTCGAGCCAGATGCCGTGCCGGCCGCGCCAGGTGGAGAAGGTGACGTACCACAGCGCCATGCCCACGACCTGCGCGTGCTCTCCCGCGCCGTCCTCGGCGACGTGGCAGTGCACCCGCGGGTCCGGGCCGAAGAGGGCGCGCTCGAAGTCGGCGGGGGTCGCTTGCACGGCGTCCGGCTCCCGCTCGTAGACGGCGAGCTCGCGGACGAGGGCGTCGATCGCCGGCACGTCGCGCGGCTCGGCCGGGCGGATGGTCACCTGCGTCACGGACGGCTCCCGAGGTCGGCCGGCTGGTCCTCGGAGCACCCTACGGTCGCCGCCGTGCCCCCTGGCCCCACGCCGGGCGGCGTGGCCGCGACGGGCGCGCCGTCGTCGGTGGGTCGGGCGACCTGGACGAGGACCGGTTCGCCGGTCGTCACCAGGAGGCCGCGGCCGGGGCGGCGCTCGGCCCTGCGTCCGACGCGGATGCCGAGCACGTCGCCGTCCAGCGGGGAGAGCGGACCGAGCAGCAGGCCCCCGGCGCCGCGGCGCAGCTGCACGCAGAACCCGCCGAACCGGCCCGCCAGGGCCGGTGTGCTCGCCGCGGCGACGACGACCTCGCCGCTGGTCGCGGACCGGTCGAGGAGGCGCAGCAGCGCGCCCTCGAGGTCGGTCCCGTCGACGGCGTCCGCGTCGTCGACGACGACCGCGGCGGGCGTCCCGCCTCGGGCCGCCGCGTCGAGCAGTGCGTCGAGCCGGTGGGCGTCACCGACCCTCAGCACCCCCAGGACCCCGGTCGGGCCGGTGTCGGGGCAGGTCGAGGTCCCCGGGAGGTCGGCCTGCGCCGGTGCCTGGGGTGCCTGGGGTGCCTGCGGCGCCACCGGTGCTCCCAGCTGCTCCAGCGCGGAGGGGCGCGGGGCGACCAGGACGACCGGACGGTCGTCGGCCAGCAGCGCCCGGACGGCCCGGAGCAGCGTCGTCGTGCGCCCGGACCGCGGGTGGCCGGCGACCAGGAACCGCCGCCCGTCGCGGCCGAGGTCCCAGCCGGTCGGGGCGACGTCGTCGCCTCCCAGTCCGAGCACGAGCCAGCCCGGCAGGTGGGCCGCACCCGGGTGCGCCAGGAGGTCGGACTCCGTCACGTCGCCGGGTAGCGCGTCGACGCGGAAGGGCAGGACGGCGGCCGCTGCGGTCGTGCGCGCAGCGCCCTCGAGCGCGGCGGCCTGGGCCGATCCCGACGCGTCGTCGCCCGGGACCGCGACCTGGACGACGTGCCAGCCGTGACCGTCGACGAGGACCCCGCGCCCCGGGGGCAGCTCACGGGGTGCCTCGCGGGGCGGCACCCCGGCCAGGACGACGTCGGTGGGGTCCGCCGTCCGCAGGACCAGCTTGGTCCCCAGGCCCGCCGCGAGCGGACCGCTCAGCACGGAGCGCTCCCCGCACACCACCGTGAGGACCCCCGCACCCGGCCCCTGGCGCAGGACCGGCATCAGCCCGTCGAGGGCCCGACCGGCGTCCTGGTCCTCCAGAGCCTGCTGCAGGGAGTCGTAGCCGTCCACGAGCAGCAGCACGTACGGGGGCGCGGAGCCGTCGCTCGCGTCCCGGCGCCACTCCGCCAGGTCGGACCAGCCGCCCGCGGACAGCTGCTGCTGCCGCCGGGTGACCTCCGCGTCCAGCCGCCGCAGCAGGCGGGCCACCCGCTCCGGGTCGTCGCGGGGCACGACGGCACCGACGACGGGGAGCGCCGCCAGGCCCGTCAGCGCACCGCCACCGTCGAGGACGTAGACCGCCACCTGCCCCGCGGGCGCCCGGGCCGCGGACACGGCCAGGGTGCGCAGCAGCGTCGTGCGCCCGGAGCGGGCCGTGCCCGCGACACCGAGGCACTGGGGGGAGCCGAGGTCGAGCCGGGCCGGCACCTGCCGCTGTCGCGCGGGGTCGTCGAGCAGCCCGAACGTCAGCCGCACGGGTTCCGAGGGCCCTCGGCGCCCTGCGTCCTGCTCGGCACCGCTGTGCTCCGGGGGCGTCCCGCGGACGGAGTCGAGGGGCAGCGTGGCGGGAAGCGGGGGCAGCCACGGGCTGGCGGGTGGCTGCACCCCCAGGACCGCGGACGCCTCGCGGACGGCGGCGACGACCCGCTGCAGGTCCGTCGGACCGTCCCCCGGCAGCGGGGGGCCGGGTGGTGGCGGTGGGTCCCCGAGCACCGGCCATCCGGCGCGCCGCCACGACGGGAGGGTCCGGGCCGCCTGGGGCGGTCGGCCGCCGACGCGCGCGGTCTGGACCTCCGTGAGCGGCCCGGAGCCGGTGCGCAGCAGCGCCCGGCCGGGGGTCCGCTCGCTGGTCGCCGCCGCGCGGGGGGAGTCGACGACGTCCACGGAGTCCGCGTCGTCGCGCACGCGCAGGGCGATCCGCAGGTTGACGTTGGCCTTGATGTCGGCGCCGACGACCCCGGCGGGCCGCTGCGTCGCCAGGACCAGGTGGACGCCCAGCGACCGGCCGACCGCCGCGATCCGGACCAGGCCGTCGATGAAGCCGGGGAGCTCCTCGGCCAGGACCCGGAACTCGTCGATGACGATGACGAGCCGCCCGAGCGCGGGGACGGCGTCCGGGCCGTCGGCCGGGACGCCGAGGGAGGTCGCCCGGTCCCGGGTGGCCAGGTAGTCGTCCAGGTCCTTGGCGGCGTGCCGGGCGAGCAGGCGCTCGCGGCGGGTGACCTCGGCCGTCAACGAGGTCAGGGCCCGGCGGGTCAGGTCCTCGTCGAGGTCCGTCACGAGGCCGAGGACGTGGGGCAGCCGTGCGCACTCGGCGAACGCCGAGCCCCCCTTGTAGTCGACCAGGACGAAACCCATCTCGTCCGGCCGGTTGACCGTCGCGAGCGAGGCGATGAGGGTCTGCAGCAGCTCGGACTTGCCCGACCCGGTGGTGCCGGCGACGAGGACGTGCGGGCCGTCGCGACGCAGGTCGACCTCGTGCGGACCGTCCGCCCCGACGCCCAGGACCGCGCACGTCGACCGGGGTCGGGCCCGCCACGACCGCGCCACCGCGCCGGGGTCGGTGGGGTCCGGTCGCTCCAGCCCGTGGAGCACCTCGAGCAGCCGGGCGGAGTCGGGCACCTCGTGCCGGTCCGCCTCCGGGGTGGCGTCCCGCAGCGGCGCGAGCAGCCGGCAGACCCCCTCGAACCAGTGGTGGGAGACGAGGTCGGCGACGACGTCGTCGACCGGTGGCTCGCCGGCCACCGCCAGCCTCAGGCGGGTGGCCACCTCGCCGTGCACCGTCACGGTGGCGCCGCACTCCACCGGCAGGCCGGCCGAGCCCTCCTCCAGGCAGAGCAGGTGGATGCCGACCGCCGGCCCCTCCGCGAGCAGGCGCGGCACGCCCGGGACCGCGCGCAGCCGCCGGGCGCCGTCGAGCAGCACGAGCACCCGCGGCCCCGCCCAGGACCGCCGCCCGACGAGGCCGGCCGTGGCGGCCTCGAGCCGGGCGTCGAGCACCCCGACGAGCTCGGCCACGCGTCGGCGGACCTGGTCGGCGGTGGTCCCCACGAGGGCGCCGGCCGCGTCGGCGAGCCCGGGGGACAGGTGCTCCGGCCGGCAGTGCGGCAGCCACCCGGCCGGCTCCCACGCCGCGCCCGCGCCCCCGGGCCCGGCGCCACGGTCGTCCGGACCCTGCGGGTCCGCGAGCACGACCACGGCCAGGTCGCGCGGCGAGTGGGTCGCCGCCGCCTGCGCCAGCAGCCACCGGCCGAGCGCCGTGCGCCGGTGCCGGGGTCCTGTCACACCGAGGACGCCGACCCGCGGGAGGTCGACCGTGACCGGGACGTCGTCGACAGCGGGCCGCTGCGGGGCGCCGTCGTCGACCGCCGGGTCGACGACCCTGACGTCGGACGGCAGGGACGCCGTCCCGACGCCGAGAGCCAGCAGGTCCTCGTCCTCGCGGCGTCGCTCCCACAACCGGTGCAAGGGGGTGGACACCGTGCTGCGGACGAGCGCCGGGTCGGGGGCCGCCGTCCTGCGGCGCACCTGCTCGGCAGCCAGGGCGTCGCGCACCCTGGTCCGGCACGCGGAGACCGACGTCGCGTGCTCGGCCGTGGCCCGCCGGTGCTCGCGCCGGCCGGTGACCCGGTCCGACAGGGCGTTGCCGAGCAGCATCACGGGTGACATCAGCCCGAACAGCAGCGCCATCGGGCTCCACAGCAGCGCCAGCGGCACCGCCACCACGACGGGCAGCACGAGCGCCACCACGGGGACGCGCACCGTCCGCGGTGCGGTGGGCGGTGCGGGGAACCTGACCTCCACCGCCTGGGGGGCCTGCCGCAGCCGCGGTGCCCGGTTCACGAGCAGGGTCCCGTCGCCGGCGGGCTGGACGGCGGCCGCGTCGGCGTCGGGCAGCCGCAGCGCCAGCGTGCTCGACCCGACGAGCACGCGCGAGGACAGGTCGAGACGGACGGCCCCTGGTCCGAGCCGCCGGCCGTCCACCCAGGTGCCGTTGGTGGAGTCCTCGTCCCGGACGCGCACGCCGTCGGCGTCCACGAGCAGCGTCGCGTGCCGGCGCGACACGTCCGGGTCGTCCACGACGAGACCGCGACGGCCGGCGCGTCCCACGGGGTGCTCGCCGGGTCCGAGCCGGTGGACCTGCCCGGCGTCGGGACCACCCACGACGTGCAGCTCGAGGAAGCCGCCGCTGCGACGCGCGCGGGCGGGGTCCGGGCCGCGGCGCCCGACGGTCACGAGGGCACCCTGCACGAACGGTGGATCGCCGGGCGCCACCCCGTCGTCGAGCGGGCGCCCGGCCACGTGGACGTCCACCGGGTCGTCGGGGTCGCGGCCGACGGAGGCCAGCAGCAGCGAGCGCAGCTCGGTCGCCGGGACGTCCGGTCCGACGGTGAGGACGACGTCGGCGCGCGCGGCCCTGCGGACCGCGTCGACGACGGTCACTCGGATCTGCACGCGCTGCTCCTCGGGGTCGGGCGCCGCACATCCTGGCAGCGCCGGGACCCCGTGGCCGGCACGCCTGTGGACGGTGCTCCCACGAAGCCGGGTGGTCTCACCGTCGGTGAGGCACTGAGGACGTTGCGTCGTCTTGGCGTGTGTTGTCCACAACAGCGGCCGGTTGGCGTCGTTTGCCGCACTATCGTGGCCGCCGCCTCGCCGGGCTCCCGTCGCCGGTGCGGTCGACGAGCGCAGGGACGGGACCGGTTGCGGCAGGGGGCAGGAGTGGACGGCGCCACGATCGTCGAGGACGAGGTCCGCGAGCTGATCCGTCGACGGGGGGTCGACCCGCACCGGGACCCGCGCGGGGTCCGGGAGCTGGTCGAGGCCGTCGTCTCCGACTACGACGACCGCTCGCTGGCCGGGTCGCTGCCGCCGCTGACCGACCTGCCGGCGACCGTGAGGTCCGTCCTGGACGCCGTCGCCGGTCTGGGGCCCCTGCAGCGGTACCTGGACGACCCGGGCGTCGAGGAGATCTGGGTCAACGAGCCCGGCAAGGTCTTCGTGGCTCGTGACGGGCGCTCTGAGCTGACCACGACCATCCTCACGGCGGACCAGGTGCGCGACCTCGTCGAGCGGATGCTCAAGACGTCCGGGCGACGGGTGGACCTCAGCTCGCCCTTCGTGGACGCCATGCTCCCCGACGGCTCGCGGCTGCACGTCGTGATCCCCGACATCACCCGCGAGCACTGGGCCGTCAACATCCGCAAGTTCGTCAAAGGCGACTAGTTGCATCGGATGTGGATTCGCGGGCTTGGTCGCACGCGTGTCTGAGCACACCTGCTCCACTGCTCTCGCCGGTGGGCATGGAGTACTGAGGGAGGGCTGCGCCCGTGACCTGGGCCTTTGAGCGATCTTGCATTTGATGCAATGATCCACCTCCTGCTGGGAGGTGGCCTTGGTCGATCGTGGAGACAAGTCGGTGGCGGCGCGGTTGGTCCCGTCGTCGGTGCGCCACCTGCACCCTGAAGACGCCGTGGTGGACGGGATGCTGCGGGGGTGGGCCGCGCAGGGGCGCTCGCGCGGACTCGCGGTGAGCTCGGTCACGATGCGGGAAAGGGTTGTGCGCCGCTTCATCGAGTTCTCCGGGGAGTACCCATGGCGGTGGTCGGCCGAGGACGTGGAAGCGTGGTCGAGCCACCTGCGTGACGCGGGGCTGACGCTGTCCACGCTGCGCGGCTATCAGGCCATGGTCCGGCGGTTCTGCGACTACGTCACCGATCCCGGCTATGGCTGGACTGAGCAGTGCTGGGAGCGGTTCGGCACGCATCCGGTTCAGGTGTTCCACGAGTGGAACACCGTGGTGCATGTCGAAGAAGCTGAGGCGCGTCCTGCGGTCCGGGCGCTCACGCGCGAGGAGATCCAGCGGTTCTTCGACTATGCCGACGACCGCGTCGTGGCCGCTCAGCGTTCGGGGCGCAAGGGGTGGTTGGCGGCATGGCGAGATGCCACGTTGTTCAAGGTCACCTACGCGTTTGGGCTGCGTCGTCGTGAGGTAGCCCGGCTAGAGGTGGTCGACTTCCACTCCAATCCCAAGGCCGCCGAGTTCGGCCGCTTCGGAGTCTGCAATGTCCGCTGGGGCAAGGCCGTCCGTGGCGGGCCGCCGCGGCGCCGGTCCGTGTTGGCAGTGATGCCGTGGACGGCGGGCGTGCTCGAGGAATACCTCGAGGTCCGCGCCGATTACGGCGATCGAGCAGGTGCGTGGTTGTGGCCGACTGAGCGTGGCAGCGGCGTCAGCACGGACTACGTGAGCCGGCGCTTCGCGGAGTATCGAGACGCGCTAGGGCTGCCGACAGAGCTGCACCCGCACTGCCTACGGCACTCGTATGTCACGCACCTCCTGGAAGACGGCTTTGACGCCTACTTCGTCCAGCAACAGGTGGGCCACCGTTGGGGAGGGTCAACGGGGCTCTACTCAGGTCTCAGTAGCGACTTCAAGAACCGGTCGTTGCGGTCGGCGTTGGACCGGTTGGCGGACTCTATGGACGAAGGGTTGGTTGAGGATGCGCGCGGTTGAGGTCGAGTGGAAGTTGCGGCAGGTGATGGCGCAGCGGGGGATGTTCTCGACGACGGATCTGCAACCGCTGCTTGCGGAGCGGGGAGTGAACCTGTCGGCGACTCAGGTGTACCGGTTGGTGACTCAGTGCCCTGAGCGGTTGAACATGCGGGTGCTAGCTGCGGCATGCGATGCGTTGGACTGCACCCCCGATCAGCTGATCGGGCTTCGGGCTGTCGAGCAGAACGCGCCACGCACCGCGGTAGCGGGACGTGCCTCACGGACGACGCCAACTGGAGAGGTGCGAAGGCCGAAGAGAGTGACGTTGAGCCGCGAGCACTGATGACGCGGACAAGCAACCTGGTGGCGAACTCTGCGCGTTCCTCCGCCAGCGATCGGCGCCCTCAACTGGTGGAGCGGGCGGTGATCGCCGCTCTGACCGTGTTGCCAGAGGCCGACCCGGAGACGATTCGTGCCTGTGTCGTCGAGGCATGCCCGCCCGGACGCAGTTTGACGATCCTGGTCCGGCACCTGATCGACGAACCGTCCTTCCTGGTGTCGGGGTCGTCGCGGGCCGTGGGAGTGGTGCGCCGGCTAGCCACTGCGCTTGCGCGCGAGGGCGTGGTGGGAGCCGCCGTCCCATGCTGTGCGACTTGCGGCGAGCCCAAACCGCTCACCTCGCGGCTGGAGTCGGGCGAGAGGCAGTGCGACACGTGCTGGCGCAGCGGGCGACGAGAAGCCTGCGATCGCTGCGGGAACGTGCGCTATCCCACGGGCCGCGCGCCCGATGGCGGCGCGGTGTGCGGGGAGTGCATGCGGCGACGTCGAGCTGCGGAGTGCGTTGAGTGCGGTCGCCTTTCCCCGCCTAAGGGGCGTCACGTCGACGGCGGAGTCTTGTGCCAGAGATGCATGTTGAAGCGTCGGCGCACCCGTTGCTCAGAGTGCGGGAACGTCCGAGCGCTGGGAGGACGTGCTCAAGACGGTGCACCGCTGTGTCAACGCTGCCACTCCCACCGCGATCACGAGCCGTGCGCGGACTGTGGGCGCCGCTGGGAGCCCGGCGGCCGAACCAGCGATGGGTCGGCGGTCTGTAAACGCTGCTGGTGGCGCCGCAACCAACCGGCGTGCACGGCATGCGGCAGCCGCCCCCTGAAGCCTCGCCATCATGAGGGACGGTTGCTATGTGCCCGGTGCGACGAGGCGCGTCCCAAGCCGCCTTGCGTCAGGTGTGGGCGGCCGGCGAAGAAGGTTGTGCAGGCTCCAGACGGTCGCGTATGCGTGCGCTGCTCGAAGCGGGCCGCGCGGTCCCTCGACCCGACCCGCAGGAGAACCTCTCCGCCGCCATTGCGTCGCATATGTGACCGGTGCGGCGAGCATCGCGTCATCCAATCCCGCCGCACCGGCGAGGACGTCTGCAAAGCCTGCAGCCGCCTGCCTCAACTCGTGTGCGCGGACTGCCGCCATCCCCGAGTCCGCGGACGTGACGGTGGCGAACCGGTGTGCCCGCGGTGTAGTTCGACTGCCGTGGACTCCTGTCGTCGGTGCGGTGGGCAGGCATTCGCCATAAGTGATCTGAGCCCACGGCGATGCTTGACCTGTCGGCTCCGGGTGCGGATCCTCGCCTCCCTCTCAGCAGGCAGCGGAAAGGTGCCTGATCAGCTGCTGCCCTTCGTCGAGCAGTTGTCGACCGCCGAGGACCACGACCAGGTGGCCAGGTGGCTGAGCCGTAGCCCCGCCATGGTGGTGCTCCGTGACATGGCGCAAGGTCGGCTACCTATCGAGCACGCAACGCTTGATACGGCAGGCGCACATCGGCGGGCCCGAGCGACCGGTATCGAGCACCTTCGACGCCTACTCGTGTCGGCCGGGGTGCTCCCGCCCAGAGATGAGCACTTCGCCCGCCTGCAGCGCGAGATCGAGGCCCGCACAGAAGCTCTCGCGTCCGCCCACCGGTCCGTCCTACGGCGCTTCGTCACGTGGCACACCCTGCCGCGCGTCCGGTCGAGGATCGCCCAAGGACGTGACCCAGAGTCCACCTGCTCGAATGCGCGCAACGCCCTCTTCGGTCCGTACCGGCTATTAGCCGACCTCGAGGCAGCCAACGTGCCGCTGAACGCGTTGAACCAGCCAATGGTCGACGTCTGGATGACCGAGAACCCTGGCTATGTCATCCACACAGTGAAGTTTCTACGCTGGGCGCGACAGCAGCGCCTCGCCCCGGCCTTGGATCTGCCGAAGCAGAAGATGGACACGCCACGCACCTTCATCCCCCACGACGAGCACTGGGCTGCGGCCCGGCGGTGCCTCACTGACGACGCGCTGCCGCACCGCTTGAGGTTGGCCGGCTGCCTAGTCCTCCTCTACGGCCAACGAGCTTCCACCATCGTCCGGCTACGGCGATCCGACGTCACCGTGACCGACGGGGTCACCCACATCGACCTCGGCACGGACTCCGTCGTCCTAGACGAACCGCTCGCCGGTATCGCCAGGGACCTTGCCGTCGCCAGAGTGCCCCAAGCTCAGCCCCGCGGCCTCTCTCGTGCATTCAACGCGGACGGTGACGGGTGGCTCTTACCCGGTCGCGGACCAGGCAAGCGTCTGGGCGACGCAGCCCTACGCGTGGAGCTCACAAGACTCGGCGTCCATACCCGTGCTGGCCGCAACACCGCTCTGCTAGCTCTGGCTCGTGATGTCCCACCCATGGTTCTCTGCGACCTGCTTGGCGTCGGCGCCAGCACTGCCGAGCGCTGGCGCAACTATGCAGGTGGCTCGTGGGCTGACTACGCCGCGGAGCGCTCTGCGAAAGGGATCAACTGAAGCAGGGACGGGCGCGGGGGCCGCCACCTGGGAACCAGCGGGGAGGGCGGGTGTGCTGTGCGGGGTGCGAGCTCTCTTCATCGGCGGTAGGAGGGTCGGGCGGACGAGACGGTCGGGGCGCGTTCGGTCACTGCTCGGGTGAGCGGGGACGGGTGTGAAGGGCCTTCGGTTGGGTTCGCTGGGCAGCGGGCGGGGACCCGGCTCGGCGAGCTTCTTGTGCTTGGTCGCGGTCGAGCTTGGCCATCGCGGCGCGTTCGCGCTGGTCGGCCCGCAGTATCGCCCGGATGGCGAGCCAGAACAGCAGTCCGACGCCGATGCTGGGAACAATCGCTCCGAGGATCTCCATCATGAGGTGTGGTGCTCCTTGGGTGCATGTGGGGTGTCAGCTGGTGGTGGGCGGGGGCGGTCACGGGCGCTCTGGTGCGGCATCGGCGTGCTGCGAGGCAGTCGAGGACTCGTCCGAACCGCGGGTGGCCGGCTGGGGCTGGGGTGCGGTGTGCGCGGCGGCGCGTCGTTGGAGCATCGCGTTGTAGGCGGCCAGGTCGGCGTCGCCGTCTCGGTCGGCTTTGCGGTCGTGGCGGCGGGTCTCGCGGGCGTCGTCGCGGATCCAGGCCAGCGCCATCGCGACGGCGAGGATCGCGACGGGGTAGTCGCCCAGTGCCCAGGCGAGGGCGCCGCCGCGGTACTGGTCTTGCGCCAGGGTCGGTCCCCAGGTCCGGTCGAGGGAGGCGAACCAGTCCTGGGCGAGGATGTCGACGGTGTCCATCATCGAGACCCCGTAGAACGCGTGGTAGGCCATCGTCGCGATCAGGATGATGAGTCGGATCGGGTAGACGGGTCGTTTGGGGCCGGGGTCGGGGCCACAGATCACCCACGCGAACAGGTACCCGACGATGATGAAGTGCGCCGTCATCAACACGTGACCGGTGTGCGTGCGCAGTGACAGCTCCAGGGCTGGTGAGTAGTAGAAGACGATCAGGCTGCCGATGAACAGGATGGGCGCGACGACGGGGTGCGCGAAGCTCCTGAAGACCTTCGAGTGCACGGTCAGCAGCAGCCACTCCCGCGGCCCGCGGCTGCCGTCGCGGCGGGCCACGGTGGTGCGCAGCGCCAGCGTGATGGGGGCGCCCAGGACCAACAGGATGGGCACCAGGGTCCCGATGGTCATGTGCTCGACCATGTGCATGCTGAACAGCACCCGCCCGTACACCGTCGGCCCACCGCTGGTGGCCCAGATCAGCACCAGGCAGCCAGCGAGCCAGCCGATGGTGCGTGGCACCGACCAGTGGTCTCCTCGCCGCCGGAGGCGGATGACCGCGGCCAGGTACCAGGCGGCGGCTGCGACGGCGACCGGCGCCCAGACGGTGTCAATGCGCCACTGGGTGAACCACTCGGCGACCCCCAGGGGCGGGGGCATCGGGTAGCCGAGCAGGGACTCGGTCAGCGTCACCGGTTCCGGGGGTGCGCCGGCAGTGACCGGAGAGGTCCGGGCCAGGGCCACCGCCAGGCCGGTTGCCACCGCCATCACGACCAGCTCGCCGGCCGCGAGCCGGGCGAACGCGCGGCCGGTCGCGGGGCTGGTGTCCAGGGCGGCCAGGATCCGACGCCGGTGCACCCAGCCGGCGGCCCCGAGCACGACGATCGCGATCACCTTGGCGCCCAGCAGCAGCCCGTACGCCGAGGCCAGCCCGGACCACCCGCCGGAACGGACCAGCGCCCCGAGCACCCCGGAAGCGGCCACCAGGGCGAAGCACCAGCCGGCCAGGGTGGAGAACCGGCGTGCCGCGACGGCGAACCGGTCGCCCAGTGAGCGGCGCAGCAGCGCCAGGCCGGCGAGCCCACCGACCCAGATGCTCACCCCGAACAGATGGGCGGCCTGGGTGTCGACAGCCGCCTCGTGGTTGCTGGCACCGGCAGTGTGACCGGTCAGCGCCAGCGGCCACAGCGCCGCCAGGGCGATGAGGGCCATGACCGCGACGGTGGTCAGGCGGGTGGCCAGAGCGGCGCCGGTGGCCACGACGATCACCATGGCCAGGCTCGCCGCCAGGGAGCGGCCGAGGTCGAAGTCGAACACGAAGGACAGCAGCTGGCCGCCGGTACCTGGCGTGGAAGGGCCTGTGCCGGCCAGGTCGGAGTAGGTCAGGGCCAGCACCGTGGCCCCTGCTACCGCCCACACGGTGCCGGCCACCGCCGCCAGCCGTACGCCCTCGGCCCGCACCCGGCCCAGCCGCCCGGCCGGCACGCCGGGATCGGGTGGCAGCACGACGGCGACCAGAACCAGCAGACCGATGGTGACCGCGGCCGCCGCGTCGTGGATTGCGCGGGCCACCGGCAGCCCCCACCGGGTCAGCGTGCCGGGGTCGGGCAGACCGGGTGCCGGTGCCTCCAAGCCGCCGGACGCCAGGAGCGCTGCGACGGCGACCACCGGCACCAGCAGGACCGTCCCGACGCCCAAACCCGTTCTGGTCGCGCCGGTCACGACGGCTGCCCTGGTCGGCGCCGTGACAGCCAGAACCCGGCCCCGACCAGAGCAGCCAGGGCCACGGCGGCGATTGCGAGGAGCTGCCCGATCGACACCCCGCCGGTCGCGCGGGCGTCGGCGGCCACGATGCCGGCGGTCGACGCAGGTTCTGGTGCCCGACCGGAGGCGGTAGGCGACGGCTGCGGCTCGCTGCTGGCCGGAGCGCCCGAGGTGGTTGGTGGCGGTGGCGCGGTGACGGTGAAGTCCAGGGTCCCGGTGATGGGGTGCCCGTCCCCGGACACGACCCGGTAGGCCAACTGCCAGCCGGTCGCCTGCCCGGCGGTGGTGGCGGCGGCCAGGTCCGGCGGTACGTCGGCCAGCACCTGTGAGCCCTGCACGGAGGCGGGGACCTGCGCCGGCGTGCCGGCACCGACCGCCAGGGTGACGGTGGCGAACCGGGGCTCGACGTCCTCGTCGAACGTCAGCGACACCACCGGCGGCGACCGGTCGAGTGAGCTGTCCGCGGCCGGGTCAGAGCTGATCAGCTGGCTGTGCGCCACCGCCGGTAGCGGCGGCCCAGCGGTCAGCGCCACCAGCAGCGCCGCCACCAGAAGGGCCCCGAGCAGCGGGCCAGGCAGCTGGCGACTGCGGCACCCCTGCGGACAGAAGGTCGGTTCCGGTGGGCGTGCTGCGGCGGGGGTCATGCGTGCATGACTCCTTCGTGGTGACGGTGCCTGGCGGGTTCGATCTGGAAGGTGCAGTGCTCGACGTCGAAGTGGTCGGCCAGGCACTCGGCGAGCTGGTCCAGGACGGGGGCGTGGTCACCGGTGGCGATGGCATCGGTCACCACGACGTGCGCGGACATCACCGGCAGCCCCGAGGTGATGGTCCAGGCGTGCATGTCATGGACGTCCAGCACTCCTGGAGTCGCCAGGATGTGGGCCCGCACCTCTTCGAGGTCGACTCCCTTGGGTGTGGCCTCCAGCAGGATGTCGAGCGTCTCGCGCAGCAGTGTCCACGCCCGGGGCAGGATCATCACGGCGACCAGGACCGAGGCGATCGGGTCGGCCAGGTCGAAGCCGGTGATCTGGATGACGGCGGCGGCGATGATGACCGCGACCGAACCGAGCAGGTCTCCCAGCACCTCCAGGTAGGCCCCGCGCATGTTCAGTGACTCCGCCTGCGCCCGCCGCAGCAGCAGCAGCGAGGCGGCGTTGACGGCCAGTCCGACCACCGCCACCACCAGCATCAGCGCGGACTCCACCTGCGGCGGGTCGGTGATCCGGCGGTAGGCCTCGAACAGGATGTACCCGGCCAGCCCGAACAGGACGACGGCGTTCAGGCTGGCCGCCAGGATCTCCACCCTCTGCAGGCCGAAGGTGCGTCGCGGTGTGGCGGGACGCTGCGCCAGGGTCACCGCGATCAGCGCGACCGCGATGCCGGCGGCGTCGGTGGCCATGTGCCCGGCGTCGGCGAGCAGGGCCAGCGATCCGGACAGCAGCCCGCCGACGATCTCCACGACCATCACCGTGGCGGTCATCGCCAGCGTGATCGCCAGCCGCCCGCGGTGGGCGGCCGAGGCCGTTCCCGGGCCGCCGTGGCTGTGCCCTGCACCCATCAACTAGTCCTTCCCTGTGGACACCGCGTGCCCGCAGCGGCGCCAGGCGTCATCATCGTTAGGCGCCGATGGTACCGAGCCCGGGCGGGGCGCACGGCATCGGCACGCATCGGCGTTAGCATCGGTGCATGGCGATCCCAGAGGTAGATCCGTCGGAGCGGCTCGGGTCGGACGCCGACCAGGCGACCGAGGTGGCGGCCGCGGCAGTGTGCCTGTTCCGCAGTCTGGCCGATCCGACGAGACTGGCGATCCTGCGGCATCTGACGTTGGGTGAGCACCGGGTGGTGGACCTGACCGAGCACCTGGGGATGGCGCAGTCCACCGTCTCCCAGCATCTGGCGTGCCTGCGCGGGTGTGGGCTGGTCACCTCGCGCCCGCGGGGCCGGGCGTCGCTGTTCTCCCTGACCACCGAGCCCGAGCTGATGGGGCTGCTGGCCGCAGCGGAGCGGCTGCTGGCCGCGACCGGGGACGCCGTGACCGCCTGCCAGCTCAGCGGTGACCGGGCGCGATGACCGTTCGCCGTGTGACCGAGATCCGTGATCACCCTGCGGGTGGGTCGGTGCTGATCGTGCTGGGTCCGGGCGGTGGCCGGGACGTGGTGCACGTGTCCGCCCGGCCCGCCCCCTCGTACCGCGACCGGACGCCCGGTGGAACGGCGTTGGCCGTCGCCGTGCACTGCCAGGGTGGGTGTCTTGTCGGCGGCACGTTGCTGTCTCGCACCAAGGATGGTCCGGTCCGCACACCGGTGCCGGTTGCGGTGGCGCTGGCCTGTATCCGTGATGGTGTGCACGCCACGTTGTGCACCGTGGCACGCACTGACCTTCCACATGTCCGGTCGGCGTCTCCGCCTCGTTGAGCGCTGGGCCCCTGTAGCGGGAGACCGGTCCTGTTCGGGTTGGGGGCTGGCGGTGGTTGTGGGGTGAGCTGCCCGGCGGCACATGGCCGGGGTGCTCAGACCCCGGCGTAGGAGTGCAGACCGGTGATCCAGATGTTGACGCCGAAGAAGTTGAACAGGAACGCCAGGTACCCGGCCACCGCGAAGGCGGTGGCCTTGGGGCCGCGCCACCCGGCTGTGGAGTGCGCGTGCAGGTACGCGGCGTACAGCACCCAGGTGATGAACGCCCAGGTCTCCTTGGGGTCCCATCCCCAGTACCGGCCCCAGGAGTCCTCGGCCCAGATGGCGCCGGCGATGACGGCGAACGTCCAGATCGGGAAGGCGAAGACGTGCGCGGCGTGAGCCACCCTCTCCAGCATCGCAGCCGGTGGGAGGTGACCGGCGTAGCCGCCGGCGCGGCCGTCGCGTGCCTGGCGGCGGTCTGAGCGCCGACGCAGCAGGAACAGCAGTGCGGCGGCGGCGCCGACGGTGAACATGCCCCCGGAGATGATGGCGGCGGCGACGTGGATCACGAGCCAGTAGGAGTCCAGGGCGGGCACCAGGTCCCCGGCCGGGGTGTACAGGACCGTGACGGCCAGACCGAGGGTGAGGGTCACGACGCCGACGATCCAGACGCCCAGGTCGCGGACCGGCTCCCGGCGCAGCAGCACCAGGTAGGCGGCGCTGGCGGCCAGGGCGCCGGCGGCGGCGAACTCGTACATGTTCCCCCAGGGCGCCCGGCCGGCGGCGGCGCCGCGCGCCGCCACGGCGCCGGCATGCAGCAGGAACGCCAGGACCGTCAGTCGAACCGCGACATGCCCGGTGCGCCGGCCTCTGCCGGAGTCACCGGTCACCCCTGTGACGGTGGCGGTGGTGTCGTGGTCGGACGCCGGCGCGGTCAGCGGTCCGGCTGGCACGGATGCCCGCTGGGGCGCCGGCGCCGTGGTGGGCTGTTGCGTCCGAGTTCGGATGGCGGCTTCGGCGGCGTACGTCAGCATCGCCAGGGCGTAGACGACGATGGCCGAGTACATCAAGGCGTCACTGAGCTCGGCCAACGTCATGGGCGGTGTCATGCCTGCTCCTGCTCCTGGTGGGTGAGGACGGTGCGCTCAGCTGGTTCGCTGGCGAGGTCTGGGTCTGGGTCTGGGTCTGGCCGCTGGGTGCCCGCCGGGGACCGGGTCAGTGCGGTGACCAGCTGGTCGAGTTCTTCCTCGGGTGAGCCGCGGCGGGTCAGCGCCGAGACGGCGAGCTCCACGCTCGTGCCGGTGTGCTGGGGGGCGGGCCGCACCCGCACCCACACCCGGCGCCGGCGGACCAGCAGGGACACGGTCAGACCGGCCAGCAGCATCACGGCGGCGGCCAGGGAGATCTCCTTGCCGGGGTCGTAGGCGATCTGGAAGTTCGCGAACCGTGACACCCCGTCGAAGGTGATGCTGCCCTGCCCGTCGGGCAGCGTCATCGTCTCGCCCACCGCCAGCGCCTTCGCGAGCGGCTGTCCGTCGATGGTGACCTGCGACAGGTCTGCCTTGTCGAGGGTGAAGACGGACTGCGGGCGGCCGTCCCCCAGGCCGAGGTCGCCGGTGAATGCCGTCAGCACCAGGCGGGGGTCGAGCGCGGCGGGGAACAGCGACGTCGGGCCGGTGGTCGGGTCCACCGCTGCGGTCGGCAGGAACAGCCCCTCGAACCCCAGCTGGGTGGGCCGGGCGTCTGGGGCCTTGACCACGCCCTCGGAGGTCAGGTTGCCGTCCAGAGGCAGGAACACCACCGGCCCGCTGAAGACCGCTTCGCCGGTGCCGTCGCGGACGGTGACCCGGGGGGCGTACCCGTTGCCGGTCAGGAAGACCTTCGTGCCGTCGATCTCCAGGGGGTGGTTGACCTCGATGGTCTGCTGGCTCTCGGCCCTGCCCTGTGGTGTGACCACGTGGACGTCGGCCCGAAAGTCGCGCGGTGTGCCTCGCTGCGGCCCGTCGGGCTCGAAGGAGGCCGAGAACCGCTCGAGGGTGAAGGAGAACGGGGTCAGCGACGTCTCGTCCACCAGCGGGCCGGGGGTGAACTCGTCGTACTGGGAGCGAGTGTTGGAGAACCCCTGGCTCTCGGCCACGATCACCCGCCCCTCGAAGCCCAGCAGCGACCCGGCGGCCACACCGACCAGCAGCACCAGCAGCGACAGGTGGAAGGCCAGGTTGCCGATCTCGCGCAGGTAGCCCTTCTCGGCCCGCACGGTGTCGCCGTCGACGACCACCCGGTACCGGCGGCGCCTGAGCTCGCGTGCCGCCGAGGTCAGCTCCTGCTGCTGGTCTCCCGCACTGGCCCAGCTGCGCCCGGGCAGGCGCGCCAGGTTCCTCGGCGCCCGGGGCGGCTGCGCGCGAGCCGCCCGCCACAGCCGCAGGCAACGGGGCAGCACGCACCCGGTCATCGACGTCAGCAGCAGCAGGTAGATGGCCGCGAACCAGGGCGAGGAGTAGACCTCGAAGAAGCCGAAGCGGTCCAGCCACGGCGCGATCACGGGGTTGTCGGTGCGGAACCGGGCGACGGCGTTGGGGTCACTGGCCACCCCTCGCTGGGGCAGCAGCGACCCCGGCACCGCGGCCAGGGCCAGCGCGGCCAGAAGGTACAACGCCGTCCGCATCGAGGTCAGGGTCCGCCAACCCCATCGCCCCCACGCCGCGGCGCCCTGTCCCAGCGGACGGGCCGGCACCGCCAGGACACCCTCACCCTCGGCAGGTGAGTCGGGCGCCTGGTCGCTGCCCCGGGGACTGGTCGGGGAGGCGCTCATGCCGGTGCCGCCGGAACGCGACGGGCTCGAGGTCGCCGCGGGCGCCGAACCAGCGCCGCCAGCAGCGGGGCCACGGCCAGCCCGGACAGGACCCACTCGACCCCGGCGCCTACCCGCGAACCTGGGGTGAACCCGTTCCGCAGGCCGACCGGGGCGGTCAGCGTCTGTGCCGTGAACAGCTCCGCCCGCTGGCTGACCGTCCCGTCGGGCGTGATGACGGCACTGACTCCGCTGGTGGCGACCACCACGACGTCACGGCCGTGCTCGACCGCGCGAAGCCGGGACATGGCCAGCTGCTGCTCGGTCTCGGCGGAGTAGCCGAAGGTCGCGTTGTTGGTCTGCACGACGAGGAACTGGGCCCCGGCGGCCACCGTGGTGCGCACGAGGCCGTCGTAGGCGACCTCGAAGCAGATGACATCGCCCACGGCGGCGGGTCCGACCTGCAGCAGGCCGGTCCGGTCACCCTTGACGAAGTCCCTGGGCACCATCGCGAACCGCTCGTCCAACCGGGTGAGCAGGGAGCGGAACGGCACGTACTCGGCGAACGGGACCGGGTGCTGCTTGACGTAGGTGGCGCCGGGACCGGTGACCGGGTCCCACACGATGCCGGTGTTGGCGACCCGGCCGGGACCGGCGTCCACGACGGCACCGACCAGGGTGGGAACCCCGGCCGCACGGACCGCGGCGTCGATGCGGGCGTAGGCGCCGGGGTCACGGTAGGGATCGACGTCGGAGGAGTTCTCCGGCCACAGAACAAGGTCTGGTGCCTCGACCTTCCCCGCGGCCACGTCGTCGGCCAGCCGGGCGGTTGCCTGCGCGTGGTTGTCCAGGACGGCACGTTCCTGCGCGAAGGCGCCCAGCCCAAGCCGCGGCACGTTGCCCTGCACCGCGGCCACAGTCACCGTGTCCGCGGGCGCTGGGCCACCGGGCAGCAGAACCGGTCCGGTCAGGACCGCCGCCCCGACCGCCCCCCAGCAGCCGGCCGCCCGCCAACGACGGCGCAGCAGCTGACCGGCCACAACCAGCACGCAGCCGCCCAGCAGCGCTGCCGCGAACGTCACCAGGGCGGTTCCGCCGACCGCGGCGTAGGGCAGCAGCGGGCTGTCGGCCTGCGAGAAGGCGAGTCGACCCCAGGTGAATCCACCGAAGGGCAGCCGTCCACGCAGCGCCTCTTGGGCCACCCAGGCGGCGGCCACCCAGATCGGCCACCACCTGATCCCGGTAAGACGGGCGACCAGGGTGGCCATCGCCCCGAGGAACACCGCCTGCAGCAGTGCCAGCGCGAGCCAGGCGTCGGCACCGACGTTCGAGGTCCACGACAGCAGCGGGACGAACAGACCGAGCCCGGCGGTCAACCCGTATCCGAACGCAGCAGCCGCCCCGCGGCCGGCCACGACCGCCGTCAGTATCCCCACCGCCAAGGGAGCCGCCCACCACAGGTCATGGGGAGGGAACGCCGCCCAGAGGACGAGACCGGCCAGCACCGCCGCCGTCAGGCGCCCGGCAACCCTGGCCCACCGGGCCGGCGCCGCGGCCCGGTGCGCCGTCCCACCCACGACATGGCCGTGGGGTGAAGGCGCCGCCGTCCGGGACGTGAGCGGCGCAGCCGACGTCCTGGTATCGCTGAGCGCCACTTTGGCGAGGTGAGAACTGGTCACGACGTCACTGGACCACCGCGGGCGGTCAGCATCTCCTGCAGGACCTTCAGCTCGGAGGTCTGGGAATCCACGATCGTGCGGGCCAGGTGACGGACCTGCGGCTGGCTGGCGCTGCGGGCAGCCGCCTCGCCCATCGCCACCCCACCCTCGTGGTGCGGGATCATCAGCTGGAGAAACAGCCGGTCGGCGACCGAGCCCGCGGACTCCTCCAGGCGTCGCAGGTCCTGCGTGCTGGCCATCCCCGGCATGACCGCGCTGTCACCGCCGGTGGGGGGTGGTGACCCGTGATCCATGCCGGACATGCCAGCACCGGTGTCCGGCATCCACTCCATCGCCGGCCGCGACGTGGTCTGCGGGAGATCCCACAGCTCCAGCCACCCGTGCATCTGCCCGACCTGCTGCTGCTGGGTGAGCAGGATGTCGCGGGCCAGCGTCCGGACCTCGACGTCGCTGCTGCCCTCCAGCAGCAGCATCGACATCTGCACCGCCTGCATGTGGTGCGCCTGCATGTCACGGGCGAAGCCGGCGTCCACCGACTCGGTGCCTGGTGAGGCGGCAGGACCGGCCGCCAACCGCGACCCGGCCAGCAGCCCACCGGCCGCCGCAACCGCGACCGCGATGATCACCACCGCAGCAAGCACCGCACGGGACATCCCGGTCGCCCGCCCGCCGCCACCCTGGTTCGTTGCCTCGTCGTCGGGCGGCTGGTTCGGGTCCACGGTGCTCATGCCGGCGTCACTCCCCCGGTACACGGCGCACCGGGCTCGGGGGTCTGTTCGCCCTGGGCGTACTTCTCGATAAACCGGGCCAGCCGCGGGTCGTCGGCGTCGTCCACCGCCAGCTGCACACCCCAGGCGCTGGCCACGATGGGGCTGGACAGCCCCGGGAAGGGACTCTGCAGCCCGAACGGGTTGGGCTGTACCAGGGCGGTCAGCGTCTCCACCTGCGCCGCGGGCAGGGCGGGGTCGTAGGTGATCCACACCGCCCCGTGCTCCAGGGAGTGCACCGACTGCTCGTTGGACAGCGGCTGGGCGTACACCCCGCAGTTGGTCCACACGCCCTCGTGGTTCCCGCCGACCGGCGGGCTCTGGTCGTACTGCACCTGTTCGGTGACGTGGTCGCGCGGGAGGTCGGCGAACTCCTGCACCCCCTCGATCGGGGCGTCCGCAGCGGCTTGCTCGCGTCCCTGGCGGTCACGCTCACCGTTGATGACGACCACGACCACCGATACCAGCAACACGCAGGCCGCCAGGGTGGCTCCCATCACCAGCAGGGTGCGCCGCCGTTCCCTGCGTTCCTGCGCGGCGCGCAGCTGCGCCGCCCGGGCGGCGCGGTCCTTGGCTTGCTGCTTGCTCGTGCCCACGTCTCTCCTTGATTGATACTCGACGGATACGGCGCGCCAGGCCGGGCTGGCGCCGTGGCTGGTCAGATCGCCGGTGTGAAGGATGCCGTCCAGATCCTGGCGGTGACCATGATCTGTTCCCACAGCCCGGTCACCAGCAGCACCCCGATCAGCACGAGCATCAGAGCGCCTGCGCGGCTGACGGCCAGGCGGTGGCTGCGCACCCAGCCCAGCGCGTTCGTCGCCCGCCCGATCGCCAGGCCGACGAACAGGAACGGCAACCCCAGGCCCAGCGCGTACGCCACGGACAGGACGGTGCCGCGGGCGGCACTGGCCTCGGTGAAGGCCAGGGTCTGCACGGCGGCAAGGGTGGGGCCGATGCACGGCGTCCATCCCAGCCCGAAGGTGGCGCCGAGCAGGGGTGCTCCCGCCAGTCCCGCGACGGGCCGCACCCTCAGGCGACGGTCGCGCTGGAGTACCGGCAGCCAGCCGAGGAACCCCAGGCCCAGGACGATCACCATCACACCCAGGACCCGGGTGATGGGGTCCTGGTAGGCCACCAGCAGCGACCCCAGACCACCGAACAGGGCGCCGAAGCTCGCGAACACGACGGTGAACCCGGCGACGAACAACGACGTGCCCACCAGCACCCGGCCACGCCGAGGGCTCTGCCGGTCGGTGCCGGACAGCCCGGTGACGTAGGACAGGTAGCCGGGGACCAACGGCAGCACGCACGGTGACAGGAACGAGACCAGCCCGGCGACCGCTGCGATCGGCACCGCCAGCAGCAACGAGCCGGTCAGCACGGCCCCGGTGACGTCGACTGCCGCTGCGCTGGACGCCAGGCCGCTCAACGGCGCGGCGACGCCACCGGTCATGACCCGCCCTTCTCGGACAGGACAGCGTCCAGCAACGCTCTCAGCGTCGCCTCCCGCACTGCGCCGAGCACCCGAGCCGCGACCCGCCCGGCGGCGTCGAGCACCAACGTCACCGGCACCGCCGAGGCGGGCACGTACTGGCTGAGCGCCAGGATCCCGCGACCGTCGCCGTCGTCGATGCTGGGGTAGCTGACACCGAACCGGTCCTCGAAGGCCCTGGCGGCGGCCGGGTTGTCCTTCACGTTCAGGCCCACGAAGGACACCCTGCGGGTGGCGTAGTCGGATGACAGTCGGACCAGGACCGGGGCTTCTTCACGGCATGGGGCGCACCAAGAGCCCCACACGTTCAGGACCACCGGGCCGCCGCGTAGGGATGTGAGGTCCAGAGGCTCACCGGAAAGCGTCGTACCGGATAGGTCCACCGGGGCGGCCCGGGATTCGGCCGCGAACTCGGTCACCGGCTGCCCGGCATCGACCGATCCGCTGCTCAGAGGCGACTCTTCCTGCTCGCCGCGCGATCGGTCGATTGCTCGCAGCGCTAGGGCACTGCCTCCTCCGACACCCAGGACCAGGGCGGCGCCAGCAGTCATGATCGCCGTCCTGCGCGACACCACGCCACCTCGCCGCGACGTCGCATCACGGCCCGGTCCGCCGCCGCGTGGGCCGACCGGAGATTCTCCGTCGCTCATCGTCGGCGCCTACCTGCGGACGTGATCTGACCGGCCGAGGCTGCCTTCGGTGGCCCGTCCACACCGCCACCATTGTCGCCGTGGCCAGCGTGCTCGGTCAGCATGGCCAGCAGGACCTGGCCGGTGTCGGTCAGCCGGTACATCACCAGCTTGCCCTCACGCCGGCGCGACGCCAGGCCGGCTGTTCGCAGCCGCCGCACGTGATGAGAGACCAGGTTGTCCGCCAAGCCGGACACCCAAGCCAGGTCGCAGACGCACATCTCCCCCCCAGCGGCCAACGCCGCGGCCAGCCGCAGCCGCGTCGGGTCGGCGAACGCACCGGCCAATCTCGCCACCTGCTCAGCCTCAGCAGCCGCGGGCAACATCGACCTGACCGCCTCGGCCCTCGGCAGGTCCAGGCACAACAGGTCGCAGCGTTCTTCGCTCACCACGTCACCCTAACAACCGTTGAGACGTCCAGCTCCAGCCCTCCCACGCTTCGGTCACAGGCCGAAGGCACCCCCCTCGACGAGGATGATCACACCCAGCCCGATCAGCACCAGCGGAAAGAGGATGTGCTCCCAGCGCTCGAGCACCTGCGCGATCGGCTGACGGGTAGCGACGAACCTGGCCAGCAGGACGAGCGCCGCGATGAGCACCAGGAAGACGATCGAGTAGGCCACGATCGCCGCGTTGCCCACCGTGACGAACACGGGCACGTAGACTCCGATGTTGTCGCCCCCGTTGGCGAAGGTGACACCTGCCACCGTCCAGGCGCCGACCTGCTTTCCCGCGAGTTTGGCGTCGTCGTCGTCATCGCCGTGCCAGGCCTTCCAGGCCGCGAACAGACCCAGGACCAACGGGATCACGCCGAAGTAGGCGACTGCCGCCTCAGGCAAGAAGGTGGCCGCGCCAAGCGAGACCACAACGGACACCGTCAGGATGGCCCCGAAACCCAGGTACTGGCCTGCGGTGATCTTGGCGGTGGTCCCGCGCACGCCGGCGCCGCGGGCGAAGAACAACGACAGCACGATGATGTCGTCGATGTTCGTCACCAGGAACAGGCCGACCGCCTGCCCGACATGGGTCAACAGGTCCATCACGTCCTTCGCAAGTCCGTGCGCGTGCATCGGCAGTGACTAGGAGGAGTGCGGCCGAGCACCTTCGTGCCGTCGCACCGCAGGGATGGCTGGTCTTCTATCCGCCGGGGAGTGGGTCCGGCTGCGGTGCGCGGAGCCGGCCCAGGGCGGGGACGAACCGGCCAGTACGCGCCGCATAGGCGTGGTAGGCCCAGCCGTGCACGCGTCGCAGGTACGGCTCCTCGACGACGCGGACCTGCAGCTGCAGGGCGATGAGCAGCAGCGCTGCGCCTGTGACGGCGATGGCATTGGGCACCATCAGGCTCAGGCCGGTCCCGGTGATGGCCATCGCGGCGAAGATGGGGTTGCGGACCAGTGCGAACGGGCCGGTGGTGACCAGGGTGGTGGTCTCGGTGGGGTCGACGCCGATCCGCCAGCTGGTGCCCATCGCCAGCTGCGTGCGGACGGTGGCTGCGACGCCGAGCACCGCTGTGAGCGTTCCTGCAGCCGCGATCCATGGCCGGTCGAGGACCGCCAGCGGTGCGAGGCCCAGCAGCCCGGCCACCGGGCCGGCCAGGCCCGCGGCCAGGGCGGCGGCGAACAGTACGCCGGCCCACCATCTGGCAGACCCGGGTCGGCCGGAGATGCCGCGGAACCCGGAGTCACCGGTCCAGCGCAGCTGAACGAGGGTGCGCAGCACGAACGCGAGCACCAGGTAGAGAACGAACAGCCCCAGGGCCAACAGCGTCATCGCCATCAGTCCTTCGCGCAGCAGGCGTCGTCGGACCCACTGCAGCAGTCGTCCGCGGGCGCGGCGTCGGCGTGTGCGGCGCCGGGTGCGCAGCAGCCGTCGCCGCGCCAGGCTTCGAGTCCTTCGCGGGCGGCGACGGCGGCGATGACCAGGCCTGCGACGGGGTCGGCCCAGCCCCAGCCGAGGGTGGTGTTCAGGACCAGACCGGCCAGCAGTACCCCGGACAGGTAGGTGCACAGCAGGGTCTGGGTGCCGTCGGCGACCACGGCGGCCGAGCCGAGCTCGCGGCCGGTGCGGCGTTGGGCCCAGGACAGGAACGGCATGATGACCAGTGAGGCGATGGCCAGGCCGATGCCGACCGGTGATGAGTCGGGCTCGGCGTCGCCGAGCAGGGCGCGCAGGGACTCGACGCCGACGTAGCCGGCCAGGGCGAAGAAGGCGAACGCCATCAGCCGCTGCGCCTGACGCTCCCGGGTCTCGGGCAGCCGGTGGGAGAACTGCCACAGGATGATCAGGCCGCTGGAGACCTCCACGATCGAGTCCATGCCGAACCCGATCAGCGCCACGGACCCGGCGACCACGCCGGCGCCGATCGCGATCACTGCCTCGAGCAGGTTGTAGGACACCGACGCGGCGGCCAGCAGCCGGGCGCGGCGTCCCAGCTGCTCCCTGCGTTCGACCTGAGCAGGACCCAGCGGGGCGCTGGGGCGCACGTGGTGCACGTGGCGGGTACTCATGACCGGCCGGCCTGCGCCTGGACGCCGTGGGTGGGGCACAAGGCCACGGCGTCGCCGGTCAGGCCGAGCAGCCGCTCGGCCGCCGACAGCAGCTGCATCGTCGCCTGGGGGTGGGACAGGGAGAACATCGACGCCCGCCCCTGCGGTCGGGAGGTCACCAGCCCACAGTCGCGCAGGCACGCCAAGTGCTTGGACACCGTCGACTGCGCCAGCCCCAGGTGCTCGGTCAGATCCACCACGCGGTGCTCGCTGAGCGCCAAGTGCCGCAGGATCGCCAACCGTGAGGGGTCGCTGAACCCGTGGAACAGGCATGCCGCCACCAACAGGGCCGCCGCCTCGTCGACCGCGTCATCCGCGGCGGACTGCGTCAGAACATGCATCGCCATATGGCGATGTTAGCCTACTTGGCCATGCGTCGCGTGCAAGGCCTGCCTGCCCTGTCGACGGCGCATTCACGGCATTCGAATATGTCACTGCGCCAGTCGTGCGGGCCGACCGGCTCGACGACCTCGTCGCGCTCGGCACCCTCACCGCGCACGCCGCGCGCTTCCTGGAGGCCGCCGTGGCCGCGGGTCTGAACGTGCTGGTGTCCGGTGGGACCCAGGCCGGCAAGACCACCATGCTGAACTGCCTCGCGGCCGCCGTGCCCGGCAGCGAGCGGGTGATCACCTGCGAGGAGGTCTTCGAGCTGAAGATCCCGCTGCGGGACTGCGTCGGGCTGCAGTGCCGCCAGCCCAGCCTCGAGGGGACCGGTGAGGTGCCGCTGCGACGGCTGGTCAAGGAGGCGCTGCGGATGCGGCCGAGCCGCATCATCGTCGGCGAGGTCCGTCAGGCCGAGAGCCTCGACCTGCTGATCGCCCTGAACTCCGGCCTGCCGGGGATGGCGTCCATCCACGCCAACAGCGCGCGTGAGGCCATCACCAAGATGTGCACGCTGCCGCTGCTCGCGGGCGAGAACGTCGGGTCGCGGTTCGTGGTGCCCACCGTCGCCGCGAGCGTCGACCTCGTCGTGCACGTGGCCCTCGACGCCGAGGGACGCCGCCGCGTGCGCGAGGTGGTGGCCGTCCCCGGGAGGGTCGAGCAGGAGGTCGTCGAGACCGCCGACGTCTTCACGACGCGGCACGGCGCGCTCGTGCGCGCCGACGGGTTCCCCCCGCACCTCGACCGGTTCGAGCGGGTCGGCGTCGACGTCGCCGCGCTGCTGGCCGGCTGACGTGGGCGCGACCCTGGGCCTGCTGATGGGAGCAGGCCTGTTCCTCACGTGGTGGTCCGCCTGGGAGCCGGCCGGACCACGCACGCCCCGGCCCGTGCCGGCCTGGCGGCGCCGTCTCGGCGACGACCTGGTCCAGGCCGACATGGCCTCGGTGTCACCTCGCGCCCTGGCCGGCGCCTGCCTCGTGTGCGCCGCGCTGGTCGGCTCGGTCGTGGTCGCCGTCTCGTCGTCCCCGCCGATCGCCGTGTGCTTCGCCGTGATCGGGGGGTGGACCCCGGTGGCCGTGGTGCGCGGACGGGCTCGCCGCCGCCGGACGGCCGTGCGGGAGCTGTGGCCGGAGGCGGTCGACCACCTCACCTCCGGCATCCGGGCGGGCCTGTCGCTGCCGGAGGCCCTCGGCCAGCTCGGCGAGCGCGGCCCCGAGCCCCTGCGGCCCGCGTTCGTGGCCTTCGCCGAGGACTACCGGGCCACGGGACGTTTCGCCGAGAGCCTGGAGAACCTCAAGCGTCGCCTCGCCGACCCCGTCGCCGACCGGATCGTCGAGGCCCTGCGGGTCACCCGGGAGGTCGGCGGCAGCGACCTCGGCGTCATGCTGCGCACCCTGTCGGCCTTCCTCCGCGAGGACGCCCGCACCCGCTCCGAGCTCGAGGCCCGGCAGAGCTGGACGGTCAACGCCGCGCGGCTCGCCGTGGCCGCCCCGTGGGTCGTGCTGGGGCTGCTGGCGACGCGCCCCGAGGCGGTGCACGCCTACAACCGGCCGGCGGGCGTCCTCGTCCTGGCCGTCGGCGGCGGGCTGTCCGTCGTGGCCTACCGGGTGATGGTCCGCATCGGCAGGCTGCCGGAGGAGGAGCGGGTGCTGAGGTGACGCTGACCGAGATGACGCTGACCGAGATGACGCTGACCGAGATGACGCTGACCGAGATGACGCTGACCGAGATGACGCTGACGGGGATGACGCTCACGGAGCTGACGCTGACCGGGCTGACCGAACCGACGGTGCTGACCGGTGCGCTGCTCGGCGCGGTGGGTGGTCTGGGCGCCTGGCTCGTCCTGGTCCGGCTGCCCTGGCTGCGGCGACCCACCCTGGACGACCGGCTGGCGCCGTACGTGCGCGACGCCGTCGCGCCGTCCCGCCTGCTGGTCCGCGAGGCGCGGTCGGGCTCCCCGCTGGCCGTCCTGGAGCGGCTGCTCGCCCCGGTGATGGCGGACGCGACGCGGTGGGTCGAGCGGGTGTCCGGCGGCCCGGGGACGGTGCGCCGGCGGCTCGACCAGCTGGGGGAGCGGACCACCGTCGAGGAGTTCCGCGCGGAGCAGGTGCTGTGGGGGCTCGGCGGCCTCGGCGCCGGACTGGTCGCGGCGGTCCTCGTCGCAGCCGCCCGGGGCTTCTCGCTGGTGCCTCTGGTGGCGCTGGTCGTCGTCTGCGGGGTCACCGGCGTGCTCGCGCGTGACTACCTGCTGGGTGTGGCGGTCCGCCGGCGCGAGGAGCGGATGCTGGCCGAGTTCCCCACGGTCGCCGAGCTGCTGGCGCTGTCCGTCAGTGCCGGTGAGGGGGCGGTCGGTGCCCTGGAGCGGGTCGCGCGCACGTGCCACGGGGAGCTGAGCACCGAGCTGCGCCGCACCCTCGCCGACGCCAGGGCCGGAGCCAGCCTGGCCCAGGCCCTCGAGGGACTGGCGGCCAGGACGAGCCTGGCGGGCCTGGCGAGGTTCGCCGACGGGGTCGCCGTCGCCGTCGAGAGGGGCACGCCGCTGGCCGAGGTGCTGCGGGCCCAGGCCCAGGACGTCCGCGACCAGGGTCGCCGCCAGCTGATGGAGACCGGCGGCAAGAAGGAGATCGCGATGATGGTCCCGGTCGTCTTCCTGGTGCTGCCGGTCACCGTCGTCTTCGCGGTCTACCCCGGGTTCGCCGTCCTCACGGTCGGCCTGTGAGCCGCACGACACACCGACGCGGACGGTCCGCGTCGCGGGAGAGGGGTATCGGATGAGCACAGGACTGGTCCAGCGGGTCGTCGTGCGCTGGCGCGGGACGACGGGGGCCCGGGACCGGGGGGACGTGCCCGGGTGGGTCCTGGTGACCCTGATGACCGCGGGCCTGGTGATCGGCCTGTGGGCGGTCGCCGGCGACGCGTTGAACAACGTCTTCACCGAGGCGATGAACCGGGTGCTGGCCAACTGAGCCGACGTCCCGCGAGCCCGCCCGTGACCCCCGCCGACGGCCCCCGACCCGTGCCCCGCCCGCCGCGTGCAGGGCACGGGAGCGGCGGTGTCCCGCGACCCGGCGACCGAGGGTCGGCGGCCGTCGACTTCGTCCTCGTCGGCACGCTGCTCACGCTGATGTTCGTCGCCCTCGTCCAGCTCACCCTGGTGCTGCACGTGCGCAACACCCTGGTCGACTGCGCGGCGGAGGGCGCCCGGTACGGCGCCTTCGCCGACCGCGGACCGCAGGACGCCGCCCAGCGCACCCGTGAGCTGATCGGCGCCTCCCTGTCCTCGCGGTACGCCGCCGACGTGACGGCGACGACCGTGGACCTCGGCGGCGTGGACGTCGTGCGGGTCACGGTGCGCGCGCCGCTGCCGGTCATCGGCCTGCTCGGGCCCGCCGGGGCGATCGAGGTCGACGGCCACGGCGCGCGGCGGCCGGCGTGACCCGGGCCGTGCGGCGCGTCGTCGCGAGGGTGCGGGCCCGGGTCGCGGGCGCCGGCCCGGACGCCGGCAGCGCGGTGGTGGAGTTCGTGACGCTCGGCGTGCTGCTGCTGGTGCCGGTCGTCTACCTCGTCGTCGTGCTCGGGCGGCTCCAGGCGGCGTCCTTCGCCGCCGAGGGTGCCGCCCGGGAGGCAGCGCACGTGCTGGCCGCGGCCCCCGACGAGCGGACGGGAGCCGTCCACGCGTCGACGGTCGTCCGGCTCGCGCTGGACGACCAGGGCTTCCAGGACGTCGACGCCGACGCCGCGACGCGGGTCTCCTGCGGCGCCGCCGGCTGCGGCGAGCCGGACTCGCTGGTCACGGTCCGCGTCACGGTCGACGTCACGCTCCCGGGTGTCCCGGCGTTCGTCACCGCGGTCGTGCCGACCCGCGTGCCCGTGCGGGCGGAGGCGGTCGCGGTGGTCGACCGGTTCGCGCCGTGACGCCGCAGGTCGGGCGAGGGACCCGGGTCGAGCGCCCGGACGGTCGCGGTGCGCTCCGCCGCGGCGACGAGGGGCAGGTGCTGCTCCTCGTCATCGCGTACGCGGCGATCGCGCTGCTGCTCGTCACCGTGGTGATCGGTGCGTCCGCCGTCCACCTGGAGCGCAAGCGCCTGCTCGCCGTCGCCGACGCCGCCGCGCTCGACGCCGCGGACGCCCTCGACGAGGCGGCCCTCTACGACGCCGGCGCGGCACCGCAGGGGGTGCCGATCACCGACGCGTCCGTGCGGCGCGCCGTCGAGGAGCACCTGGCGGGCAACGTCGCGGCGCAGGACCTGGAGGGCCTGGCGGTGGGTTCGGGCACCGGGACCCCCGACGGCCGCACCGCGCAGGTGGTCCTCGTCGCCCGCGCCCGGGTGCCGATCGTGTCGTGGGTGCTGGAGGACTGGTCGGACGGCGTGCCGCTCGAGGTGACCGCCAGGGCGCGGACCGACCTCGGCTGAGCCCGCGCACCGCGCCGCGGTCACCGGTCGGGTGGCGTGAACTCCGGCAGGTAGTCGGCGAGCACGTCGAGCACCGCGACCTCGCCGCCGAGCTGGCACAGCACCCCGATCCCGCCCAGCCACACCCGGTGGATGAGCAGGTACTCCGGCGGCAGGTTCAGCTTCATGCCCATCGACCACTGCGGGCGGCGGGGGTCGTTGATGTGCGTGAACAGCTCCTGCAGCCACTCCCGGCTGAACCGGAACGTCTCCGAGCGGGCCGGCGCGAGGAAGGGCTCGAGGTACTCGAGCAGCCCGTCGGGGTCGACGTCGATCGTCGCCTTGATGAAGCCCTCGTCCCGCAGGCCCTCCACCACCCCGGCGGCGTCGTCCCGCAGCGCCAGGGTGAGCAGCCGGCCGATCTCCGTCGGCATCCCGTCCGGCAGGCGCTTGACCGCGCCGAAGTCCAGCACACCGAACCGGCCGTCGGGGGTGAGTCGGAAGTTGCCGGGGTGCGGGTCGGCGTGCAGCAGGCCGCAGCTCTGCGGCCCTCGCAGCAGGAACTCCAGGTAGCGCCGGGCGGCGACGTCCCGCTCCCCCTGCGAGCCGTTCGTGATCAGGTGCGACAGGGGGACGCCGTCCAGCCACTCGACGACCAGCACGCGCTCGCTGGCCGCCAGCACCTGCGGCACCACGATCTCCTCGGAGTCCGCGAACGCCTTGTGGAACGCCTGCTGGGACTCCGCCTCCGCCTCGTAGTCCAGCTCCTCCACGACGCGGGCCTTCAGCTCCTCCAGGACGGGCTTGAGCTCCAGCCCGGGGATCCAGCCGGCCGCGACCCGCGCCACCCTCGACACCTGGTTGAGGTCGGAGATCAGCGCCTCACCCGCACCGGGGTACTGGACCTTGACGGCGACGGCCCGCCCGTCCTTCGTCACGGCCCGGTGCACCTGGCCGATCGACGCCGCCGCGGCGGGGGTGTCGTCGAACTCCGCGAACCGGCGCCGCCACTGGGGCCCGAGCTGGTCGGCCAGCACCTTGTGCACCGACGCGGCGGGCATCGGGGGAGCGGCGTCCTGCAGCTTGGTCAGCGTCGCCCGGTACGGCCCCGCGATCTCCTCCGGCAGCGCCGCCTCGAAGATGCTCATCGCCTGGCCGAACTTCATCGCCCCGCCCTTGAGCTCGCCGAGCACCTTGAACAGCTGCTCGGCCGTGCGGGCCTGGACCTCCGCGGCGACCGCCTCGGCCGGCTTGCCGCCGACCCGCTTGCCCAGGCCGAGGGCGGTGCGTCCGGCGAACCCGACGGGGAGGCTGGCCAGGCGCGCGCTGCGCGCGAAGGCGCGCCGGGGGAGGTCCGTCACCCGCCCATTGTGTCCACGGACGCCGCCGGGACGCGCGACGGCACGGGTTCGCCGGGTCGGGTGGGCCGTGCGCGAGGCGCCGCGGTGAGCGTCGCGGCGGGCCGGGGACTCGCCCGTCCGGCGGCCTGCCCGGTCACCTCCCGGGACGTCCCGGGAGGGCCGGCGAGGGACCGCCACGTGCACCCGCACGCGGGGTGCGGCGCCCACGGCCGCACCCCGACCAGGCCGTCGGGGAGCACGACCTCCAACGTGGCGCCCACCGTGGCCGGGACGTCGCGCCCGTCGAGGTGGGCGAGGGCCTGGGCCACCGCGAGCCCTGCCGCCGGGGCCACCAGCGCTGGGTCGGCGTCGGCCCACCGGGCGCCTGCCGGCCCGCGGAGGGCGTACCCGGTCGTGAGGTGGCCGTGCCCGCTGCGGCCGCCCCGGGCCAGCTGGTCGACCACCCGCGGCCACTCCGGGTCCCGGTCGGCGCGGGCGAGGTCCACGCACCGGCAGCACGTCGAGCGGCCCGGCAGCACCAGCGGCCCGGCCACGGCGACCCGCTCGCGCAGCACCAGCGGCAGGTGCGGCACGTCCTCGCGGGCCAGCCCCTCGGTCAGCGCCGGGTCGAGCGCGCCGTGGGCGACGAGCACCACGAGGTCGGGCCGGACGTCGCCGCCCACGGCGGTCCGCGTCCGGGGCGCCGAGCGGCTGACCCTCGCCCGGGCCGCCCTCGCCCGCGGGCTGCCCACGTCCCGGGGGCGGTAGCCGCAGGGGCCGACGTCGGCGGCCCGGACCGGGCGGTCGTCGTCCAGCACCACGGTGCCCGCGCCGGCGTGCGCGAGCCACGACGCCACCGTCAGGCCCGTGGGGCACAGGCCCGCCACCGCCACCGTCGCGGACGAGCGAGGACGCGCGCGGTCGGACCGAACGGCGTCCAGGTCGCGGTCGGGCACCGCTCCCGGCGCCGTCCCGGCCCCGACGTCGCGCGGGCCGACGCCCAGGTCGTGGGCGACCCGACCCCCTGCCAGCACCCCTGCGCTCTCGAGTCGCAGCAGCAGCGACCGGGCACGGCCCACGTCGACCCCGGCGCGGCCGGCGCGCCGGAGCAGCTCCGCGGGTCCGCTGGCACCGTCGAGGAGGTCCAGCACCCGCTCGTCGTCCGGGGACAGGCCGTCGAGCAGCACCGCGTCGGCGTCGAGCCCCACCTGGAGCCTGCCGGGTGCCCTCCAGGCCGTCGCCAGCCCCGGTCTCAGTCGCAGCCCCATGCGCCAAGGATGTCCGGGTGCGGACGCGCTGCGGTGCCGCCGTCCACAGCACCGGGTGGTTCGCGTGTCGCGCCGGAGGCATCGGACTCGGCGGCATCGGACCCGGACGCACGGAGGGCGGGAGGGGACCGGTGTCCCCTCCCGCCCTCCGGAGCGACTTGCGGTGCTCAGGCCTTGCCGAGGATGCGGTTCAGGTTGGTGCCGCAGACCGGGCACTTGCCCTTCGCCATGCGGCGGCCGTTCGTCTCGACGACGTTGCCCTCCGCCTCGCGCTTCTCCTTGCACTTCACGCAGTAGAACTCGCCCTTGTAGGTCTCGCCGGTCTCAGCCACGTGTGGCCCCTTTCTCTGGTCGGCTCGGTGCCCTGGTCCCCCCGTGCGCGCGCCGGGCACGCCTGTGCCCGCTCGCACGGACCGGGGCGGTCGCCCTGGCGGGCCAGGATCGCCAGCCACAGTAGCCGAGCACGGGCTGAGCACGAGCCCACGCACCCCCACCGGCGCGTCCGGCGGGTCCCCGGCCGGCTCCCCAGCCGCTCCCCGGCCACTCCCCGAGCCGGTCCCGACCGGTCGACGGCACGCGACCTCGGCGGGCCGGCGCACGACCCGGGGCTCGGTCACCGCCGGGTCCGCACCACCCGGCTAACCTCACCGGCGTGAACGACCGGACCACCGCCGACGCCCCCGCGCTGGAGCACCTGCGTCTCGAGCACCCCGCGGACGGCGTGGCGCTGCTGACGCTGGAGCTGCCCGAGCGGCGGAACATGATGTCCGACCCGATGACCCGCTCGTGGGTCGCCGCGGTGGAGCACCTGCGCGAGGTGCCGGGGCTGCGCTGCGTCGTCGTCACGGGCGCCGGCAGCGCGTTCTGCTCGGGGGGTGACCTGTCCTGGCTGGGGGAGGGCGGCGACGTCGACCGGCTGCGCAGCCGGATGCACGCGTTCTACTCGGACTGGCTGAGCGTGCGGCGGCTCGAGGTGCCGGTCGTCGCCGCCGTCAACGGGCCGGCGATCGGCGCGGGCCTGGCCCTGGCGCTGGCGTGCGACCTGCGTGTCGTCGCCGCGGACGCCCGGCTCGGCGTCCCGTTCACCGCCCTGGGCCTGCACCCCGGGATGGCGACGACGTGGTCGCTGCCCGAGGTGGCCGGGCTGGCCGTCGCCCGCGACCTGCTGCTGACGGGCCGGCTGGTGCGCGGCGAGGAGGCCGTGCGGCTGGGTCTGGCGTCGCGGGTGGTGCCGGGCGACCAGGTGCTCGACGAGGCGCTGGCGCTCGCTCGCGACGTCGCCGCGCAGGCACCCGTCGCCACCCGGCTGACGACGCTGGCGCTGCGGGACGGCGGGCACGCCGACCACGCGACGGCGCTGCGGTGGGAGGCCCTCGCCCAGGCCGTCACGCTCGCCGGCGACGACCTGCAGGAGGGCCTGGCCGCCCAGCGCGAGCGCCGCGCCCCGCACTTCCGCGGCCGCTGAGGCGGGCGCCGCGGACCGTCACCGCGGGTCGGCACGGACGCGAGGGCAGGTCACACGGCGGTCACGACCGGGTCGGGGTCCTGGGGAGGGCCGGCGCCCGCGGGTACGGTGGCCGCGTGAGCAGGGCCACAGCCGGCGCGCCCGCTGCCGGTGAGCCGCGCAAGGGCCCCACCGTGCCGGGGGACCCGCCGGTCGTGGTCCGGCGCAGCAGGCGCCGCCGCCGGACGGTCACCGCCTACCGGGAGGACGGCGCCGTCGTCGTGGCCATCCCGGCGCGGTTCACCCGCGCCGAGGAGAAGGCCTGGGTCGCGACGATGCTCGAGCGGCTCGCCGCCCAGGAGCGACGGCGCCGCCCCAGCGACGAGGTGCTCACCGAGCGGGCCGCCGAGCTGTCCGAGCGCTACCTCGGTGGCCGGGCCCGGGCGTCGAGCGTGCGGTGGGCGACCAACCAGCACACCCGCTGGGGGTCGTGCACCCCGGCGGACGGCACGGTGCGGCTGTCGACGCGGCTGCGTGGTGTGCCGCCGTGGGTGCTGGACTACGTGCTGCTGCACGAGCTGGCCCACCTGATCGAACCCGGGCACGGCCCGGCGTTCTGGCGGCTCCTGGAGGGCTACCCGCGGACCGAGCGCGCCCGCGGCTACCTCGACGGCTTCGCGGCGGGCAGGGACCTGCCGCCCCTCTCGGGAGCCGACGACGACGAGGCCGGGGACGACGTGGACGGCGCCGCGCAGGCGCCCGCGCGGCGGGTTGGTGCGGCGGACGTCGCCCGGGTGCCCGGCACCTGAACCGCCGGTCCAGCGGCACCGGACCGCTCGCGTGGCGGGGGCGCAGCCGGCCGGTGGGGGTCAGCGCGCCCGGGTGGGCCCGTCGCGCAGGCCGAGTCTCGTGGCACCGCGCAGGTGCTCGAAGATCAGGCTGGTCTCGGTGTGCCCGACGGCGGGGTGGCCGGTGAGGTGCTCGAGGACGAAGTCGCGCAGCGACTCGGCGCTCGGCAGCGCCACGTGCAGCAGGTAGTCGTCCGTGCCCGACACGTGGAAGACCGACAGCACCCCCGGCAGGGACGTCGCGCTGGCCCGGAACGCCTCCACCTGCTCGCGCACGTGCAGCCGGAGCCGGACGGCGATCATCGCCTGCAGCGGGAACCCGGCCGCCGAGGGGGCGACGTCCGCGTGGATGCCGCGCAGCACCCCGCGCCGGCGCAGCTCGCGCACCCGCGCGAGGCAGGTGGACGGCGCCACGCCCACGCGCGCGGCGAGCTCGGCGTTGCTGACCCGCCCGTCGTCCTCGAGCTCGGCGAGCAGTGCCCGGTCGACGTCGTCCAGGTCCTGCCCGGGGGGTCGAACGATCTTCGGCACCTGGTCCTCCTGATCCCGCACGGTCGAAGACCTCGTCGTCCTCCGGGCGTCTGACCGAAGGACGTTCGGTCCCGCCCCCATCCTGCCATCGTCTCGTTCAGACTCCCGTCGACGGCCCGTGACCCGGGCCACGCCAACCCGAGGAGCCGACGTGACCACCGAGACGCCCCGTTCGAACGCCCCCGCCCCGTCCCTGCGCACCCGGGCCGTGCACGCGGGACGCAGCGACCTGACGGGACTCGGCGTCCACGCCCTGCCGATCGACCTGTCCACCACGAACCCGCTCCCGGGGGTCGAGACCGGGGGAGCCAGCTACGAGCTGCTCGCCACCGGCGGCGCGCCCGGCGCCGACGACTCGCACGTGTACGCGCGGCTGTGGAACCCGACGGTCGCCCGGTTCGAGGACGCGCTGGCCGACCTCGAGGGCGCGCACGGGGCGGTCGCCTTCGGCACGGGGATGGCGGCCCTGAGCGCCGTGCTCGTGGGGCTGGGGGAGGCGGCCGCGCTCACCGACGAGCGCGCCCGCCCGCACGTGGTCGCCGTCCGGCCCCTGTACGGCGGCAGCGACCACCTCCTGGCGACCGGCGTGCTCGGCCCCCAGGTGACCTTCGCCGCGGCCGGCGACCTCGTCGCGGCGCTGCGCGCCGACACGGCCCTCGTCGTCCTGGAGACCCCTGCGAACCCGACGCTGGACCTCGTCGACGTCGCGGCGGTCGTCGCGACCGTCCGGCAGCGGTCACCACGGGCCGCCGTCCTCGTCGACAACACGTTCGCCACGCCGGTCCTGCAGCGGCCCGCGGCCCTCGGCGCCGACCTGGTGCTCCACTCGGCCACGAAGTACCTCGGCGGTCACGGGGACGCGATGGGCGGCGTGGTGGCGACGGCCGGCCCGCGCGCGGTGGAGTGGACCGCCAGGCTCCGGCGGGTGCGCGCCGTCACCGGCGCGCTGCTGCACCCGCTGGGGGCGTACCTGCTGCACCGGGGGCTGCCCACCCTCCCGCTGCGGGTCCGGGCGCAGGGCGAGACGGCCGGCAAGGTCGCCGCGGCCCTGCTCGGGCACCGGCACGTGCGCACCGTCCACTACCCGGGCCTGACCGAGTGCGACCCGCGCGGGCTGGTCGGGCGGCAGATGGACGGCCCCGGTGCCGTGCTCGCGTTCGAGGTGGACGGCGGCTACGACGCGGCCTGCCGGGTCGCGGCGGGGGTCCGGCTCGCGACCCACGCGGTGTCCCTGGGTGGGGTGGACACGCTGATCCAGCACCCCGCGGCGCTCACCCACCGGCCGGTCGCGGGCGACGCGAAGCCCGCGCCGGGGCTGCTGCGGCTGTCCGTCGGGCTCGAGGACGCCGACGACGTGCTCGCCGACCTCGACCGGGCGATCCGCGCCGCGCACGCCTGACGGGTCTGAGCTGACGGGTCTGAGCTGACGGGTCTGAGCTGACGGGGTCAGAGCCGGCCCGTCACCAGCAGGTGGCGGCGGGCGGCGACGACGGCGCCGGCCAGCCGAGGGGGCAGGTCACCGACCACGCCGTCCGGCAGGGCGTCCACGTCGAACCACGCCACCTCGTCGCTCTCCTCGCTGGCCACCGGCGTGGCGCCGTCCGGTGCCAGGGCGACGAACGCCACGTCGAGGTGCTCGGTGCAGCGCCCGAACGCCGCCGACAGGGCGTGCCGGTCGAGGTCGACCGGGTCGGGCAGCACCGTCAGCCCCGGCAGGCCGGTCTCCTCGGTGCCCTCGCGCCAGGCCGCGGCGGCGAGGTCGGCGTCGCCGGGCTCGCAGTGACCACCGGGCTGCACCCAGAAGCCGCCCTTGCGGTGCAGGGTCAGGCAGACCCGCCCCAGCGACGCGTCGAGGACGAAGCAGGACGCGGTCAGGTGCGCGGGCGGGCCGTCCCGCAACACGCCGTCGGGGTGGTGGGCGAGGTGCTCGAGGTAGGTGCGGCGCAGGACGTCCTGGGTGGTCGTGGGCGCGGTCCAGGCCCCGAGCAGCCGGACCGCCTCGGCGTGCAGGCTCACCGCGGGCCGTCACCGCCCGCGTCACCGGTACCCGGCCCCTCCCCGTCGTCCGGCCCGTCCCCGTCGTTCGGCTCGCCGGCGCGCCGGCCGTCGTCCCCGTCGCCGGTCATGCCGCCCTCGGTGGGGCGTGGGGCGCCCTCGTCCGCCAGCAGCGCGGCGAGGGCGGCGTCGACCTCCGCGGACGCCGCCTCGGCGTCACCGCGCCGCGTCGCGTACGAGGTGGGGTCGTCGAGGTCCTCCGCGGTGGGCACGAGGTCGGGGTGCTCCCACACGGCGTCCCGCCCCGAGGCGCCCCGCGCCTCCTCGAGCGTGCGCCACAGCGTCGCGGCGTCCCGCAGGCGCCGCGGGCGCAGCTCCAGGCCCACCAGGCTGGCGAGGGTGTGCTCCGCCGGCCCGCCGGCCGCCCGACGGCGGCGCATCGTCTCGCGCATCGCGGCGGCGTGCGGCAGCTGCCCCGACGCCGCGCGGTCCACCACCTCGTCGACCCACCCCTCGACGAGGGCCAGCGTGGTCTCCAGCCGGGCCAGCGCCTGCTCCTGCGCGGGCGTGCGCTGCGGCTCGAACAGCCCCTCGGAGAGCGCCTGCTGCAGGGCCTGGGGGTCGGTGGGGTCGACGTCCTGCACCGCCCGCTCGATGAGCGCGGTGTCGATGGTGATGCCGCGCGCGTACGCCTCCACGGCGCCCAGGACGTGGGCGCGCAGCCACGGCACGTGCGCGAAGAGCCGTGCGTGGGCGGCCTCGCGCAGCGCGACGTACAGCCGCACCTCGTCCACCGGCACGCCCAGGCCCTCGCTGAACGCCTCGACGTTCGCGGGCAGCAGCGCCGTCCCGCCGCTCGTCAGCGGGACGCCGATGTCGTGGGAGGACAGCACCTCCGAGGCCAGGGCCCCGACCGCCTGCCCGACCTGCATGCCGAAGACGGCACCGCCGACCTGGCGCATCATCGAGCCGGCCTGGGCGATGAACGGCTGCATCTGCTCCGGTGCCTGCTGGGCCATCGCCGCCGCCATCGCGTCCGCCACCGACGCCGCGACCGGCTCCGCCAGGCGGCGCCACGTCGCGAGCGTCGACTCGACCCACTCCGCCCGCGACCAGCCCTGCGCGGTCGCCGACGACGCGGGCAGGTCCGTGACGGCGTCCAGCCACGTCTCGGCCAGCCGCAGGGCCTCGCCGGTGGCGCGGGCCTGGGGGCCGCTGACGGTGGGGTCGCCGGACTGGGCCGCGGTCTGGCGCGCGAGGTCCTTGGCGAGGTCCCAGTTCACCGGACCGTCCCCGGCGGTGCTGAGCATCCGCTGCACCTGCGCCAGGACCTGGTTGAGCGCCGCCGGGTCGGTCGGGATCCCCGCGGCCGCCAGCTGCGCCGGATCCAGCCCGGGCAGACCGCCGGGTAGACCACCGGGCAGGCCGCCGCTCATCAGCTGGCCCAGCAGCGCCGCGAGCGGGTTGTCGTCGTCGTCGGAGGGGCCGGACGCCGACGACCCGCCCTGCGGTCCGGGACCGCCGAAGCCGAGACCGCTGCGGGACCCCACGTCGCCACCGCGCGGCCCGGGCCCGGTGGACCCGCTCGACCCGGCCGGCTCACCGGGCTCGGGCTCCTGCTCGCCGTCCGGACGGTCACGGGGGTCGTCGTCCGTCGGGTCGTGCGGGACGTCGCTCATCTCACGTTCTCCTGACGCGCGGGTGCCGGACACCGCGCCGCTCGCACCGGGATGATGGACCGCACCGGACCGGTGCAGCGGACGGCCTCCCACGGTACCCACCGTCCGGCCGTCCCCGAGCCGGTGCCGCCGGGGCGGCCGACCGCTCCCGCGGCCGAGGTCGCCGCGCGAGCGCCGGCCGACCGGCTCGTCAGGACAACTCCGGGGAGGGTGCGTGGGTTCCACCGGTCAGCCGGGTGCCACGCCGTCGCGTCGCAGGCGCGGCCGGCGGTCGGGGCCGGTCGTCGTCGTGACCGGTGCCACGGGTCCGGCCGGGCGTGCCGTCACCGCGGCGCTCGCCGCCGCCGTCGGCCACGGGCTGCGCCGCGTCGTCGCCGTCGTCCCGCCGGCGCCCGCACCCGACGACCACCCCGGGGACGTGCTGCCGGACGACGTCGCCGCGGTCGCCGCGGACACCGCCTCGCCGACGGTCGTGCGGGCCCTGGAAGGTGCCGACGTCGTCGTCCACGTCGCCTGCCCCGACGACCTGGAGGCGGCGCTGGCGGTCGACCACCCGACGCGGCGCGCCCGGGTCGTGCGCTCCGCGCAGGCGGTGCTCACGGCCGCCGCGGCGGTGGGTGCCCGGCACGTGGTGGTCGTCGGCTCGGCGATGGTGCACGGCGCCCGCCCCGACGCGCCGGTCCCGCTGGCGGACGACGCGCCGCTGCTCGCCGAACCCGACACCGGGGTGGTGGGTGACCTGCTGGAGGTCGAGCAGGTCGTCGCCCGGGCGCGGACCGCCCACCCCGCCCTGACGGTCACGGCCGTGCGTCCCGCCGCCCTCGTCGGACCGGGCGTCGACACGTTGAGCACCCGGCACTTCGAGGCGCCGCGGCTGCTGTCGGTGCGGGAGGCCCGCACGGCCTGGCAGTTCTGCCACGTCGCCGACCTCGGCGCCGCCGTCCTGCGGGTCGTCCTCGACGGGATCGACGGTGACGTCGGCGTCGGCGCGCCGGGGGCCCTGTCGGCCGACGACGTCGAGCGGCTCAGCGGGATGCGCCGCGTCGACCTCCCCGCCGCGCTGGCCTTCGGGACGGCCGAGCGCCTGCACCGCGTCGGGGTGCTGCCGATGCCCGCGACCGACCTGGCGTACGTCGTCCACCCCTGGGTCGTGTCGGCGCAGCGGCTGCGGGAGGCGGGCTGGCGTCCCGCCCACGACAACGAGCAGTGCCTGCGCGAGCTGCTCGAGCACGTGGCGGGCCACCACGCGGTGGCCGCCCGCCGGCTCGAGCGGCGCGACGCCGCCCTCGGTGCCGCGGGCGCGGCCGTCGCCCTCGTCGGCACCGCGGCGGTGTGGCGGCAGGCGCGGGTGCGGGCGGGGCGCCGGCGCGGCGGACGGGCCTGACCGAGGGCCCGACCGGCCGGCGGTCCTCGCGGGTGCGATATTGGGCAGCGACCCGGGCACCCGGTCCGCAGGTCGACGAAGGAGGACCGGCCCCGGTGACCGCGGAGAACGACCAGCAGCAGCGTGGTGCGGACGTCGTCGGCCCGCCGCCGGCTCCGCCTGCGTCCGGCGCAGCCTCCGAGCCCGGCGCCGCCACGGCTGCCGGTCAGCCGGTGGCGCCTGCCGCTCCCGCTGCCGACCGGCTCGACCCGCGGCACGCCGTCACCGCCGTCCTCGGCCTGCTCACCGTCGCCCTGATGGCGGCCGTGTCGATGCTGCCCGTCCCGTACGCCGTGGTGCGACCCGGCCCGGTCCGCGACGTGCTGGGCACGCACGGCGGTGCGCCGATGATCGCGGTCGAGGGGGAGCGCACCTACCCGACCGACGGCCGGCTCGACCTGCTGACGGTGTCCGTCGACGGGGGACCGGGGAGCCCGGTCAACCTCGCCGAGCTGGTGTCGGGCGTCCTCGACCCGGACGTGTCGGTGCGACCCCGGGACGAGCTCTTCCCGCCCGACGTGACGAGGGAGTCGATCGAGCAGGAGAGCAACCAGGAGATGGTGACGTCGCAGGAGCAGGCGACCGCGGCCGCGCTGCACGAGCTCGACGTCCCGGTCCCGACGACCCTGACGGTCGCCGGCTTCTCCCCGGACGCCCCGGCCGAGGACGTGCTGCGCGAGGGGGACGTGGTGGTCGCCGTGGGCGGCCAGCAGGTCACCGACCTGCCGCAGCTGCGGGACGTGCTGCAGCGCTCCGAGCCCGGTGACGACGTCGTCGTCGGCGTCGTGCGGGACGGCGCGACGGTGCCGGTGACCGTGACGACCACGGGCAGCGAGGACGGGCGCACGCTGCTCGGCGTCCTCGTCGACCCCACGTACGAGTTCCCGTTCGACGTGCGGATCAGCATCGAGAACATCGGCGGACCGAGCGCCGGGATGGTCTTCGCCCTGGGGATCATCGACAAGCTCACCCCGGGCGCGCTGACCGGCGGCGAGCACGTCGCGGGCACCGGGACGGTCGACTCCGACGGCACGGTGGGTCCGATCGGCGGGGTCCAGCAGAAGCTGGTGGCCGCCCGGGACGCGGGAGCCGAGTGGTTCCTCGCGCCGGCCGGCAACTGCCCCGAGGTGGTCGGGCACGTCCCCGACGGCCTGCGGGTGGTCGAGGTGGAGACCCTGGAGCAGGCGCGCGCCGCGGTCGAGGCGATCGGCGCCGGCCAGGGGACGCGGGACCTGCCGACCTGCGACTGAGCCGACCTGCGACCGAGCCGACCTGCGACCGAGCCGGTCGCGCCCCCGTCAGGGCTCGAGCGTCGCCCGCAGCGCGGCGGCCACCCCGGGGGCGAGGTCCGCACCGGTCCCGACGGCGTGGTCCTCGTCGTGCGCGCGGGTGCGGATCGCGCAGCGCGTGGCGCCGTCGCGCATCACGCCCACGGCCAGGCGCACGTCCTGGCGCTGCGGGTGCTCCATCAGCCGCGCCAGCGCCTCGTCCGGGTCGTCGGGCAGGTCGGCCTCGGCCTCCGGCGGGACGACGAGCCGCTCGCAGACGAGCGCGGCCCCGTCGACGGACGGGCCCCACGTGATCTGGGCCAGCAGCTCCTCGATCGTGTCGGCCTGCGGCAGGCCCTCCTGCTCCACGGACGTGATGTGGTCCGGGTCCGCCTGCGCGCTGGCCACGAGGTCGGGTGGCAGCTGCTCGGCGAGCGAGGGGTCGCGGCGCAGCGCCTGCGCCGTGCGGATCAGCGCGAACACGCGCACCGGGGCGTCCCAGCCGCCGCGCGCCACGTGCCGCTCCAGCTCGCGGACGGCCCGGTCAAGGGGGTCCGGCGGGTCGGTCGGGCGGTCCGTCGGCGCGTCGGCCGCGCTGGCCCCGGGGGACCGCGGAACCCCGTCGGGCTCCGCGCCGTTGGGTCCGGTAGAGGGCGTCACCCCTCGATCCTGGCACGTGCGCCGGACGCCGCCTGCTGGTGCCCCGGGCCGCGTGCGAGGATCGGGCCACGCCCGCCGTGCCGACGACGTGAGGTAGACCCACCGTGAGCTTCGCCACCAGCCCGGGCCCGTCCCGGCCGGTCCTGCAGCGCCGACGCCGGGGGCCGCTGGTCCCCACCCTCATCGTGCTGGCCGGGCTGGCCGTCGTCCTCGGGCTGCTCGCCGAGGTGTGGACCGAGGTGCTGTGGTTCCGCCAGCTCGGCTTCGGCGAGGTCTTCCGCACCCGATTGGTGACGCAGGCGCTGCTGTTCGTCGTGGGCGGCGGGCTGATGGCCGCGGCCGTCGGAGCGAGCATCACCTGGGCCTACCGGTCCCGGCCGGTGTACGCGCCGGTCGACGTCGAGCAGCAGAACCTCGACCGCTACCGGGAGAGCCTGGAGCCGCTGCGCCGCCTCGTCATGGTGGTGCTCCCGCTCGGCCTCGGGCTGTTCGCCGGGTCGGCGGCCGCCCAGCAGTGGCAGACGACCCTGATGTGGCTGAACCGGACGCCGTTCGGGACGCGGGACCCCGAGTTCGGCATGGACCTGTCGTTCTTCGTCTTCACGCTGCCGTTCCTGCGGTTCGTCGTCGGCTTCCTGACGGCCGTCTTCCTGCTGGCGCTGCTGGCCGGCGCCGCGACCCACTACCTGTACGGCGGGATCCGCCTGCAGGGCAGCGGCCCTCGCACGACCAACGCCGCGCGGGTGCACCTGGCCGGGCTGGTGGGCCTGCTGGTGCTGCTGCAGGCCGGCGCGTACTGGCTGGACCGGTACTCGGCGCTCACGGAGGAGAACGACCGGTTCACCGGTGCCGGCTACACCGGGATCAACGCGGTGCTGCCGGCCAAGAGCATCCTGGCCGCGATCGCCGTCCTTGTCGCCGTCCTGTTCTTCGTCGCGGCCGCGCGCCGGGGCGGCACGTGGCGGCTGCCGGCGATCGGCGTCGCGCTGCTGGTGGTGTCCGCCGTCGTCGTCGGTGGGATCTACCCCGCGCTGGTCCAGCGCTTCCAGGTCACGCCCAGCCAGCTGACCCGGGAGGCCGAGTACATCCAGCGCAACATCGACGCGACGCGGACGGCGTACGGCATCGACGACGTCGAGGTCAGCCAGTACGCCGCCGCGGCCACCGGCGAGCGGGGCGCGCTGCGCGAGGACGCGCAGACGGCGGCGAGCATCCGCCTCCTCGACCCCGCGCTGGTCAGCCCGACGTTCCGCCAGCTCGAGCGCAACAAGCAGTACTACACGTTCGCCGACCCGCTGGACGTCGACCGGTACGAGATCGACGGCGAGGTGCGGGACACGGTGATCGCCGTCCGGGAGCTCGACCTGTCGGGCCTGCCCGACAACCAGCGCTCCTGGTTCAACGACCACGCCGTGTACACCCACGGCTTCGGGGTCGTGGCGGCGTACGGCAACCAGCGCAACGACGACGGCGAGCCGGCGTTCATGCAGCAGGGCATCCCGTCGACGGGCGTGCTCGGGGAGTACGAGCCGCGCATCTACTTCGGTGAGAAGTCCCCCGACTTCTCCATCGTCGGCGCGCCGGAGGGGGCGGCCCCCCGTGAGCTCGACTTCCCGACCGACGAGGGCGACGGCACGGGCCAGGCGAACACGACGTTCAGCGGGGACGGCGGCCCCAGCGTCGGCAACCTGTTCAACCGGCTCCTGTACGCGATCAAGTTCCGGGACCAGAACATCCTGCTGTCGGACGCGGTGAACGCCGAGTCGCAGATCCTGTACGACCGCGCGCCGCGCGACCGGGTGGAGAAGGTCGCGCCGTTCCTGACCCTGGACGGCGACCCGTACCCGGCGGTCGTCGACGGCCGGGTGACGTGGATCGTCGACGCGTACACGGTCACCGACGCCTACCCGTACGCGGACACCCAGCCGCTCGGCGACGTGACGGTCGACTCCCTGACACAGACGTCCTCCAGCGTCGTGGCGCTGCAGCAGCGGGAGATCAACTACATCCGCAACTCGGTGAAGGCCACGGTGGACGCCTACTCCGGCGAGGTGACGCTGTACGCCTGGGACGACGAGGACCCGCTGCTGCAGACGTGGATGAAGATCTTCCCCGGTGCGGTGCAGCCGCTGTCGGAGATCGACGGTGAGCTCATGGGTCACCTGCGGTACCCGGAGGACCTGTTCAAGGTGCAGCGCACCGTCCTCGGCCAGTACCACGTGACCGACGCCGAGGCGTTCTACTCCGGTCAGGACTACTGGCAGGTGCCGGCCGACCCGACGGCTCCGACGGACCAGGGCGAGGCGCAGCCGCCGTACTACCTGACGCTGCAGATGCCCGGCCAGGACGACCCGTCGTTCTCGCTGACGTCGGCGTACATCCCGAGGGCCACGCAGGGCAACGTCAGCAACGTCCTGACGGGGTTCGTGGCGGTGGACGCGGACGCGGGCGACGCCGGGGGTGAGAAGGCCGAGGGCTACGGCAAGATCCGGTTGCTCCAGCTGCCCCGCGGCGAGGTCGTCCCCGGACCGGGTCAGGTGCAGAACGACTTCAACGCCAACCCGACGGTGTCCAACGAGCTGAACATCCTGGCCCGCGGTGACTCCGAGGTGCGGCGCGGCAACCTGCTGACGCTGCCGGTCGGTGGTGGTCTGCTCTACGTGCAGCCGGTGTACGTGCAGAGCGCCGGGGAGACGTCGTACCCGAAGCTGCAGCGCGTGCTGGTGTCGTTCGGCGAGCAGATCGGCTTCGCCGAGACCCTCGACGCGGCGCTGGACCAGGTGTTCGGCGGGGACTCCGGTGCGACCGCCGGCGACGCGGGGGCGGGCGACCCGTCCGACGTCCCGACGGACCCGACCGACCCGGACGCCGGGCCGAGCGCGCCGGCTCAGGCGGAGGTCCGGCTCCAGCAGGCGCTGACGGCGGCCAACCAGGCCATCCAGGACGGGCAGGCGGCGCTCGCGGAGCAGGACTTCACCGCCTACGGCGAGGCACAGCAGCGCCTGCAGCGGGCGATCGAGGACGCGCTCAACGCGGAGGCCGAGATCCGGGGGGCCGCCCCGCCGGTCACCGACGAGGAGGCGACCACCGAGGAGGCCCCGGAGGACACCGCAGCGCCGTGACGCGGTGGGCTCGCCGCGGACGACGGCCCCCGACCTGACCGGTCGGGGGCCGTCGTCCGTCGGGTCACCCAGCGGGGAACGGCCGCGTGGGGGCGTCAGACCTCGAGCTCGGACAGCACCTGCGGCACCTGGGCGGGCAGCTCGCGGGCGAGGAAACCGAGCCGCCCGACGGCGGCGGCGAGCCGGTCACCGGCCCGCCCGTGCAGGTGCGTGGCCCAGACCGCCGCCTGGGCGGGGTCGGCACCGCGGGCGGCCAGGCCGGTCACCAACCCCGCCTTGACGTCGCCCGACCCGGAGACCCCCAGGCCCCGCCCGCCGGTGTCGTCGCACCACCGGCGCCCGTCCGGTGCCGCCGTCCACGACGTCGAACCGCCGGCGGCGACGACGGCGGAGCAGCGGCGGGCCAGCGCCAGGGCCGCGGCCGCCGGGTCGTCCTCCACCTGCTCGTCGTCGGTGTGCAGGGTGCGGGCCAGCTCGCGCAGGTTCGGGGTGAGGACGGCACGACCACCCAGGTGCGCCACGGCGTCCGGGTGCTCGGTCAGGTGGGCGAGCGCGAGGGCGTCCACCACGACGAACGCGTCGAGGTGCGGGACGAGGCGACGGGCCAGGTCGGCGGCGCCGTCGGGGTCGCGCAGGCCGGGCCCGACGAGGACGGCGTCGCAGCCGCCCGCCAGGTCCAGGACCTGCTCGGCGCAGCGCGGGTCCAGGTCGCCGTCCCCGTTCTCCGGGAGCGGCAGAACGAGGGCCTCGGGCAGCGCGACCCCCAGAGCCGGGGCGACGGACCGTGCCGTGGCGACCTGGAGCTTGCCGGCGCCGGAGCGCAGGGCCGCCTCGGCGGCGAGGAGCACGGCGCCGGGCGTGGCGCAGGACCCGCCGACGACGAGGGTGCGGCCGCGGGACTCCTTGTCGTCGCCTGGCGCGGGCAGCGGCCAGTCCCGCAGCACCCGGGTCGTGACCGCGACCGGGTCCGGCGCGCCGGCGGTCGCGCGACCGGCCGCTCCCGGTTCCGCGCGAGGCTCAGGAGGCGTCACGTCGTCCCTCGGACGGGTCCGCCTGCTCGTCGGCCTGCTCGTCCGCGGCGTCGTCGGCCCCGGGTTCCGCCGTGGTCGGTGCCTCGGTCCGCTCGACGGCCGTCGTGTCGGCGTACCGGACCAGCTCGAGACGCCCGTGGTCCGTGCGCGCGTACGTGGTGAGCGAGCAGTTGGGGACGGGGTCCTCCCGGTCGATCTCCAGCAGCTCCGCCTCGCGCAGTCCCTCGATGGCGAGCCGGAAGCTCATGATCACCGCCTGGTGGGAGAACAGCCAGAGGCGGGAGTCGCGGTGCTCGTCGTGCAGGTCGCGCAGGACGGATCGCACCCGGTGGGCGACGTCGCACCAGCTCTCGCCGCCGGGCGGTCGGTAGTAGAACTTGCCCACCTTGCCGCGGTGCTCCGCCTCGTCGGGGAAGGTGGCCTTGATGCCGTCGCCCGTCATCCCGTCGAACGCGCCGAGGTCGCGCTCGCGCACCCGCTCGTCGACGACGAGGGGGACGTCGAGGCCGGCCACCTCCAGGGCCGTCTCCGCGGTGCCGAGCGCCCGCTGGAACGGCGAGGTGACGACGACGTGGGGGCGCTCGTCCTCGTCGAGGTCGCGCAGGTACCGGCCGACGGCGGCGGCCTGGTCCCGGCCGGTGCCGGAGAGCTCGACGTCGGGGTCGCGGACGTCGAGGTCGAGTCGGTGCGCACCGCGCCGTCGTGCCTCGGCGTCGGCGACGTTGCCGACGCTCTCGCCGTGGCGCACCAGGACCAGTCGGGCCATGCTCGGCCGGACCCGGTGCGTGGCCGGTGCACCGTCGGCCCCTCGGCCCGGCTCGTCCTGGTCCGTGTGCTGGTGTGCCGCCCTCGCGTCCATGCTCGTCACCTTCGCTGGCGGGGGAGGGAGCCGCATCTCGGGCGCGGAGCACCCGACCCGCCGGGTGCACCGCGACCTCGATTTGCCCCGCCGGGCGGCACCCGCTTATGGTTGAGCCACCGACGCGGGGTGGAGCAGCTCGGTAGCTCGCTGGGCTCATAACCCAGAGGTCGCAGGTTCAAATCCTGCCCCCGCTACAACGAACAGGGCCCGGTCTGTGGAAACGCAGACCGGGCCCTGTTGCTGTGTGGTTGCTCCCCACGCAACGGCCCCCGCACCTGGGAGAGGACGATGGGTGGCGTGACCACTCATCCCGGTGCGGAGCTCGTCCGTCGGCTGAGAGCCGTGGCGGTCGAGGTCGCCATGCCGACGCGTCCGGGCCTGGAGGAGGCCGTCGTCCTCGCCGAGGAGCTCGTGGCGCTCGGTCTCGGGGGTTGGGCCACCGTCGACATGGCGTCTCTGCCGCGCGGTGCGACGCGGGCGGATGCGGGCGACACGGTCCGGGCGATGCTGGCCGAGTGGGGGATGGAGGTACCTCCGGCGGAGGATGACGACGCCCGGTACCGGTTGCTCCTGCGTGCTTTCGGGTTGTGGGACCTGCCGGTGGCCCGGTTCGAGAGGGCGTTCTACGCGCGGCTCGTGGCCTGGGACCAGCAGAGCGAGCTCGACCGGGCGCTCGCCCTCCTGCTGCACGAGCTCGACCAGCTCAGCACGCCCGGCGAGCGGCTGGCTGTCGAGCGGCGCATGCGAGAGCTCGTGTCGACACGTTTCCCGACGTAGCACGCCTCTGGGGACGACGTCGTGCGCGGCCGTGCTGCCCTCGCCGGTCACGCGGACCGTACGAGGGGTGTCCCGCTCCCGAGATGGGCTCGTAGGAGCGGTGTCAGGCCTCGGCCTCGGCCTTGATGCGCTGGAGGGTCTGCTCGACCCCGGCGCGCAGCCGCTCGGTGAACGCCTCCTGGCCGCCCATGTAGCGGTCGGTCAGCTGCTGCGACAGCTCGGACACCCCCTCGGGGGTCTCTCGGTGCTCGCTCAGCAGCGTGCCCTCGCCGCAGGGCTCCAGCCGGAACACCCAGACCACCCAGTTGTCGGCGATCCGGAAGGCCAGCTCGCGCTCCGGCTCGTAGCGCACGACGGTCCCTCGCGTCGTCCACTGCAGCTCGCCGTCGACGTTGCGGTTGGTGAACTCGGTGCCCAGCTCGACGCGCTCGTGCCCGTCGCGCAGGCGGGTCGACGCCACGGTCGGGCTCCACCGCGGCATCTGCCGCACGTCGCTGACGAGCTCCCACACGCGCGCCGGGGGAGCGGCGATCTCGATGCTGGACCTCACGACGGGGACGGTGCTCACGGCGACCTCCAGTGTTTTACGACCGAGTGGTCGTGATGTGGGCCCGAAGGCTAGCGCGCCCGAAGATGTACGTCCAGACGGTCGCCTACCATGCTCGGTATGACGCACGGCGCACCGGCGGACGGACGACGGGCTCGAGGTGACGTGACCCGCCGCAAGGCGGCGCGCGCCGCCGCCGACGTCGCGACGACCACCGGTCTGGACTCGATCACCGTGGGCTCGCTGGCCGCGGCCACCGGCCTGAGCAAGAGCGGGATCCTCACGGTCTTCGCCGACCGCCAGCAGATCCAGGTCGCCGCCGTCGCCGAGGCCCGACGGGTCTACCGGGACGCCGTCATCGCCCCCGCCTGGACCGCTGCACCGGGGCGCGCCCGCCTGATCGCCCTCGTCGACAGCTGGGTCCGCTACCTGCGCGACCGCGTGTTCCCCGGCGGCTGCTTCGTCGCGGCCACGACCGTCGAGTTCGGTCACCGCGACGGCCCGGTCGCCGACGCGGTCCGCCGGCTCAAGCGCGAGTGGCTCGACCTGCTGGAGGCCGAGCTCGTCGTGGCCGGCTCGGCCGACCCGGTCACCGACGCCTGGCGCGTCGACGCCTACCTCGCCGCCGCGAACGCCCACCGCGAGCTGTTCGGCGAGGACGCCGTGCTGGACCGGGCACGGCGGCTGGTGCTCGACGTGGTCGCCGCCTGCGGTGGCGCGCCCGAGGGAGTGGTGCGGCCGACCACCTGACCGCGCGTCGCCCGGTCGGCCGCGGCCAGGAATACCCCGCCGGGTATGGCGTTGCAGGTCGTCGGACGCCCTGGTCCAGGGGCGGCGAGCGCGAGGAGCGGACGTGAAGACGGTGGTCGTGGGTGGGGTCGCGGGCGGGATGTCCGCGGCGACCCGGTTGCGCAGGCTCGACCCGACCGCGGAGGTGGTCGTGCTCGAACGCAGCGCCCACGTGTCCTACGCCAACTGCGGGTTGCCGTACTACGCGGGTGGCGTGATCACCGAGCGGGACGCGCTGCTGCTGCAGACGCCGCAGTCCCTGGGCGCCAGGTTCGGGATCGACGTGCGAGTGCGGACCGAGGTCGTCGGGATCGACGTCGCCGACCGGACCGTCCGGGTGCTCGACCTGACCTCGGGCACGGCGTACACCGAGCGCTACGACCACCTCGTGCTCAGCACCGGGGCGGTGCCGGTGGTCCCGCCGGTCCCGGGGGTGGAGCGCGCGTCGACGCTGCGCACGGTCGAGGACGTCGACGCCATCGTGGCGCGCCTGGACGCCGGCGCGCGGACCGCCGTCGTCGTCGGCGGCGGTTTCATCGGTCTGGAGGCGGCCGAGAACCTGCGCCACCGCGGGCTGGCGGTGACCGTCGTCGAGCGCGCCGCGCAGGTCCTGACCCCCCTGGACGTGGAGATGGTGACGCCGGTGCAGGCGGAGCTGCGCCACCACGGCGTCCGCCTCGAGCTCGGCGCCGAGGTCACCGAGGTCACCGACGACGCCGTCCGTCTCGCCGACGGCCGCCTGCTGGACGCCGACCTCGTCGTCCTGGCGATCGGCGTGCGCCCCGACGTCACCCTCGCCCGTGCCGCGGGCCTGCGGCTCGGCCCGCGCGGCGGCGTGGTCGTCGACGCCGACCAGCGCACCAGCGACGCGCACGTCTACGCCGTCGGGGACGCCGCCGAGAAGGTCGACGCCGTCGACGGCTCCGCGGTCCTCGTCCCCCTCGCGAACGTGGCCAACCGGGCCGGCCGCCGGGCCGCGGACGCCATCGCCGGACGCCCCCGCCCGGCCGCCGCGTCGCTGGGCACCGCCGTCGTCAAGGTCTTCGGTCTCACCGTGGCCGTCACCGGGTGGAACGAGGCCCGTGCCCGCAGGGCAGGCGCGGAGCACCACGTGGTGCACACCCACGCCGCGTCCCACGCCGGGTACTACCCGGGCGCCGAGCCCCTGTCCCTCAAGGTCGTCCTGGCACCCGAGGGCACGCTGCTCGGCGCCCAGGCCGTGGGGCGCGACGGCGTCGACAAGCGCATCGACGTCCTGGCCACGGCGGTCCGCGGTGGCCTGACCGCGCCCGAGCTGGCCGACCTGGAGCTGGCGTACGCGCCGCCGTTCGGCTCGGCGAAGGACCCCGTGAACGTGCTCGGGTACGTCGCAGAGAACCTCCTGACCGGGACGACGGGCACCGTGCAGTGGCACGAGGTGGCCGAGCGGGTCGCCGCCGGTGCGGCGCTGCTCGACGTGCGGACCCCCGCGGAGTACGCCGCGGGGCACCTGCCGGGAGCGGTGAACATCGAGCTGGACGCGCTGCGCCACCGCCTGGACGAGGTCCCCGCGGGTCCGGTCGTCGTGTACTGCGGGGTCGGCCAGCGGGCCCACACCGCCACGATGCTGCTGCGAGCGCACGGGCGCGACGCGGTCAACCTGGACGGCGGCTACCGCACCTGGAGCGCGGCGGCGGACCTCGACGACCACGCGCGCCCCCGGGACCCCGCTCCCGCCCCCGAGCACCTGCGGACCGCAGCCCTCGTCGGAGAGCTCGCTCCCTGACCCAGGCAGCTCACAGGGCGGTGCCCGGCAGGCGGGCGGACTGCTCGACCCAGGAGCGCAGCAGGTCCTCGTCCAGCGCGTCGTCCTCGTGCACGTCGAGGTAGCGGACCTCGTCGTGCTTCGACGCCTTCGGCGGCACCGGGTCGAGCGACGAGCCCTTGAGCAGCTGGACCTGCACGTACCGGGTGTAGCAGCGGAACGCCAGGTGCCACCCGTCCGCGCCGAAGCCGTAGAACGGCTGGTTCCACCGGACGACCTTGCGCACGTCCGGGACCGTCTCGGTGACGAGGCGGTCGAGGCGGCGGCCGACGTCCCGCTTCCACCCCGGCATGGCCTCCACGTACGTCCGCACCGGTCCCTCGCCGTCTCCCTTCGGGACCTGCGGGTTGCCGCCGGACAGCAGCCTCGGTGCGTGTTCCGGGTCCTTCGAGCGCGTCATCGTCACCAGCTCCCTGGTCGCGGTCGTCCGGCCTGCCGCTGCCCACTGTCGTGTGGCAGCGTGAGCACCCACAACCCTGATCGACCAACCTGAGCGACCAACCTGAGCGACGAGGTGCGGAGATGAGCGGACCGGTCACCGAGGTCGACGCCCCGAGCGACGTCGCCGACACCGGCCACCCCGGGCACGCGTGCATGGAGGTGACCGAGTCCCACGAGAGCCGGGTGGGGCGGATCACCGTGCGGCGGGCGCTGCCGCGACGCGGCCGCAGGACGGTCGGTGCGTGGTGCTTCGCCGACCACATGGGCCCGGCCGACGTGACCGAGAACAGCGGCCTGGACGTCGGCCCCCACCCGCACATCGGCCTGCAGACCGTCACCTGGCTCACCGACGGGCAGGTCCTGCACCGCGACAGCCTGGGCTCCGAGCAGGTCATCGCCCCCGGCCAGCTGAACCTCATGACGTCCGGTGGCGGGATCACCCACTCCGAGGAGGCCACCGGCCACTACCGCGGCACCCTGGAGGGCATCCAGCTGTGGGTCGCCCTGCCCGACGCCACCCGCGGCGGCGACGGCGGGTTCGAGCACCACGCCGAGCTGCCGCGCGCCGACGTCCATGGGGGGACGGCGACCGTCCTGCTCGGCGAGTTCGCCGGACTGACCAGCCCCGCCCGTCGCGACACCCCGCTCGTCGGGGTCGAGCTCGACGTGACCGCACCCGTCACCGTGCCGCTGCGCCCCGACTGGGAGTACGCCCTCGTCGTGCTGCAGGGGGGTGTCGCCGTCAACGGGCAGCCGCTCGCCCCCGGCCGGCTCGGGTACCTGGGCGAGGACCGCGACGAGCTGGGCCTCGACGTCCGCGAACCCACCCGGGTGATGCTGGTCGGCGGGGAGCCGTTCGACGAGCCGGTCCTCATGTGGTGGAACTTCGTCGCCCGCACGAAGGAGGAGGTCGAGGACGCGTACCGGTCCTGGGCGGCCCGGGACGACCGGTTCGGCCGGGTCGACTCGCCGCTCGAGCGGATCCCGGCCAAGGCGCCGTGGTGGATGAAGGACGCCTGAGCTGAGCGACGACCGCGGCTCCTCGCGCCCCCGGCCGCGCACGGCGCTCGCCGCCCAGCTGTCCCGGCCGCTGCGCCGGTACGTCGCAACCGAGGCCGGCAGCGCGGCGTTCCTCCTCGTCGCCTGCGTACTCGCGCTCGCGTGGGCCAACTCGCCCTGGTCGGGCGCGTACGAGGCGCTGTGGTCCACCGAGGTGTCCCTCGCCGTCGGGGACGCCGGCCTGGCCATGGACCTGCACCACTGGGTCAACGACGCGCTGATGGCGCTGTTCTTCCTCGTCGTCGGCCTCGAGGTCCGCCGCGAGCTGTCCGTCGGCGAGCTCACCGACCGCCGCCGGGTCCGCCTGCCCCTGCTCGCCGGGGTCGCGGGGATGGTCGTCCCCGCGCTGCTGTACCTGGCCGTCGTCCCCGCCGACGCCCGGCACGGCTGGGGGGTCGTCATCGGTACCGACACCGCGTTCATGCTCGGCGCGCTGGCCGTCGTCGGCCCCCGGTTCGCCACCCAGCTGCGGATCTTCCTGCTCACCCTCACGGTGATCGACGACGTCGTCGCCGTCAGCGTCATCGGCGTCGTCTACTCCGACGACCTGCAGGGCCGGTGGCTGGTCGTCGCCCTCGGGTGCCTCGTCGCGCTGGTCGCCCTCGGCCGGCTGCGGACCTGGCGGGCCTCGCCGTACGTCCTCGTCACCGTCGTGCTCTGGCTGGCCACCGTCGAGGCCGGCCTGCACGGCTCGGTCGCCGGAATGCTCGCCGGCCTGCTCGTCGCCGCCCGGTCGCCGGAGCGGGCGACCGTCGAGCACGCCGCCTCGCGGTTCCGCGCCTTCCGGCAGTCACCCGTCGTCGACCTCGGCCGGTCCGCCACCCAGGGCGTCGCCCGGGCGCTGTCCGTCAACGAGCGGCTCCAGACCGCGCTGCACCCCTGGACGGGGTACGTCGTCGTGCCGCTGTTCGCGTTCGCCAACGCCGGGGTCGACCTGCGGGGCGGGCTGCTCGGGGAGGCGCTGCGCTCCCCGCTGACCTGGGGTGTCGCCGTCGCCCTCGTCCTCGGCAAGCCGCTCGGGGTCGCCGGCGCATCGCTGGTCGGGTCGCGGCTGGGCGTCGGCCGGCTGCCGCAGGGCGTGCGCGCCGGTCACGTCGCCGGGGGAGGAGCGCTGTCCGGGATCGGCTTCACCGTGTCCCTGCTCGTCGCCGGGCTCGCCTTCGACGACCCCGACCTGGCCGACCGGGCCACCGTCGGCGTGCTGCTGTCCGCCGTCCTGGCGACCGCCCTCGGGTGGGTGCTCTTCCAGGCCGGACGGCGGCTGCGCGGCGAGGGCGACGCGGACCTGCCCCGCGTCCTGGACCGGGACGTCGACCCGGCCGTCGACCACGTCCGCGGCCCCGTCGGCGCACCGCTGACCCTGGTCGAGTACGGGGACTTCGAGTGCCCGTTCTGCGCCCGCACCACCGGGGTCGCGCACGACCTGCGCGAGACGTTCGGGGACGACCTGCGCTACGTCTTCCGGCACCTGCCGCTGGACGACGTCCACCCGCACGCCGAGCTCGCCGCACGCGCCGCCCTGGCCGCCGACCGGCAGGGCCGGTTCTGGGACCTGCACGACGTCCTGTTCGCCCACCAGGACGAGCTCGAGCTCGAGGACCTGCTGGGGTACGCCGGGGACCTCGGCCTGGACGTCGAGGCGTTCGTCCGCGACCTCGAGGACGAGGCCCTGCACGCCCGGGTCCGCGCCGACGTCGCCAGCGCGGAGGCCAGCGGCGCCCGCGGCACGCCGACGTTCTTCGTCAACGGACGCCGGCACTCCGGGCCGCACGACGCGGCGAGCCTCGCCCGGGCGCTGCGCGAGGCCCGGGCCGAGGCGACCGTCGGGGTGCCGCGCGCTCGCTGAGCGCAGCGGGACCGGTACGCTGGGGGACGACCGCCACGTGTCGCCGCCCGCGGGGCGTCGACCGGCCGGGTCCGGCGCCTGGACGCTCGTCCGACGCGCCGCCGCCGGCCGAGCGGACGCGACCGGCGCCCGGGTCGAGACCCACCGGGCGGCCGGCACGAGCACGCAGGTCAGCACGTCTGACCGGGCACCGGTCCCGACCGGTGCGGACACGGCCGGACCGGCCGTCGGCACCCCCGGCGGCGCCGGGACGGCGACGCCGTTCGACGGGCCGCCACGCGGCCCACGGAGGAGCAGCACTTGGGGCGAGCAGGCCAGCGCCGCGGCGGCAGCCGCGACGGGCGACCCGGCACCACGGACACCCCGACGACCGGCCGGTCGGGTGGCGGACGCGGTGGGCGCTCCGCGAACCGGTCCAGCGGCAGGTCCGGCGCCGGCCGGCAGAGCCGGCCCCGCAGCGTCGTCGACGCCCTGTCGCGGACCATCCGGGACGTCGAGAACCAGGCCCAGCGCGGTGCCCTGCGCCGCTCCGGCCGCGACGCCTTCCAGGCGGTCGCCCTCGTCGTGCGCTCCGAGCGCGACCGGCTCAAGACCGCCACCGGCGTCCCGGGCCGCACGGCCGACCTCAAGAAGCTCGACGCGATCGCCACCTCGCTGGCGAAGGTCGCCGCCCGCGACCCGTCCCTGCTGGCGCTGCTCGCCGACGACGCGAAGGTCTCCGACGGCGCGGACGACATGCGGCTCGAGCTGCTGCGCGCCGGGGGGATCGAGCCGGCCCCCGAGCCCGAGCCCGAGGCGGAGCCCGCCGCCACCTCCGAGCCGGCCCGGCCCTCCCGCGGGGTCGTGCCGCAGTCGGTGCTGTCCCGCCAGCTCGCCAACCCCTTCCTCCAGCCGGACTTCGAGGCCGGCGCCACGCTGCGCCCCGTCCGCGCCCGCCGGCTCGCCGGCTGGGAGCTGCTGACGCCGCTCTTCCGCGCCTTCGAGGAGCGCGGCGGCCCGTCCTGCATGGACCTGCCCGAGCCCGCCGGCGTGCGCGCCCCCGCCGGCCAGGAGCTCATGCGCCACCAGGCCCAGGTCGTCCAGGCGGCCGCGGACGGCCACCGCACGTTCCTGCTCGCCGACGAGCCCGGCCTCGGCAAGACCGCGCAGGCCCTGATGGCCGCGCAGGCCGCCGACGCCTTCCCGCTGCTGGCCGTCGTCCCGAACGTCGTCAAGCGCAGCTGGGCGCGCGAGGCGGAGCTGTGGGTGCCCGGGCGCTCGACGACCGTCGTCCACGGTGACGGCAACACCGTCGACGGCTTCGCCGACGTCGTGGTCGTCAACTACGAGGTCCTCGACCGGCACGTCGGCTGGCTCGGTGACCACGGCTTCCGCGCGATGGTCGTCGACGAGGCCCACTTCATCAAGAACAAGACCTCCCAGCGCTCGCGGCACGTCCTGGAGCTGTCCCAGCGGATCCGCGAGCGGACCGCCCGGCCGCTGCTGATGGCCCTCACCGGCACCCCGCTGATCAACGACATCGAGGACTTCCGCGCGATCTGGCAGTTCCTCGGCTGGATCGACGACACCAAGCCCGTCGGGGACCTGATGGCCGCGCTGGAGGACAACGGCCTCGTCCCGTCCGACCCGGGCTTCTACCGCTCGGCGCGCCAGACGGTCGTGGACACCGGCATCGTGCGCCGCCGCAAGGTCGACGTCGCGTCCGACATCCCCGCCCGCCGGGTCGCGGACCTGCCCGTCGAGCTGGACGACGAGTCGGGCCGCTCGATCCGCGCCGCCGAGCGCGAGCTCGCCGCCCGGCTGGTCAAGCGGTACGAGTCGGCGCTGGTGGCCCGCGGTGGCGACCCCGCCGACGGCATCGACCACGACCTCGTCCGCAAGGTCGCCGGGTGGGAGCGCGCCGACACCTCCACGAAGACCGGCGACAACGTCTTCTCGGTGCTGCGGCGGATCGGCCAGGCCAAGGCCGGGCTGGCCGCCGACTACGCCGCGCAGCTGGCCCGCAACGTCGGCAAGGTCGTGTTCTTCGCCAAGCACGTCGACGTCATGGACGCCGCGGAGCAGACCTTCGCGGCCCGCGGGCTGCGGTACTCCTCGATCCGCGGGGACCAGACGCCGAAGGCCCGCCAGGAGAACGTCGACGCCTTCCTCACGGACCCGGACGTCGCGGTGGTGGTGTGCTCGCTGACGGCGGCCGGCGTGGGGCTGAACCTGCAGGTCGCCTCCGACGTGGTGCTGGCCGAGCTGTCGTGGACCGACGCCGAGCAGACCCAGGCGATCGATCGGGTGCACCGGATCGGCCAGGAGAACCCCGTCACGGCGTGGCGGGTCATCGCCGCGCAGACCGTCGACACCCGGATCGCCCAGCTCATCGACAGCAAGGCCGGGCTCGCCGCCCGCGCCGTCGACGGGTCCGACGAGGACGTCGACGCCGCGGCCGACGTCCAGCTCGAGGCGCTGGTCACCCTGCTCACCGACGCGCTGGCGGAGCGCCGGCTCGACACGGCGGCCGGGCCGGGGGAGGGCTAGCAGCGGTCAGGGCGTGTACGTCCAGTGCCACGGCTCGCGCGGCACGTCCTCGACGAAGCCGAACTCCTTGGCGTTCGCGCGCATCCACGACAGGGCCTTGCTGTCGAGGTCGAGGTCCAGCGACCGGCCCCAGCCGTGGTCGCTGGTCCCCGGCTTGGCGGCCAGGCCGCCCTCGGAGTAGAGCCCCTTGCGCCGGGCGACGTCCACCTGGGCCTCGTAGGACCGGTAGGAGTCGGTGACCTTGATGGTGACGCCGTCGCGGGCGGCGGCCTTCTCCATCCGGCCGAACGCCTCCGCCGCAGGCGCCCAGAGCCGGTGGCTGCCGTGCCCGATCGGGGACAGCGCGGAGGCGGGGACCTTCCCGTTGCCGTAGGCGGCGAGCTCCACCGGGACGCCGCGGGCGTCCAGCCGCCCGCTGGGGGCCGTGGCGGTGCCCGGCGCCGCCGTACGGGCCGTCGCCGAGGCCGTCGTCGAGGTCGTCCCCGCCGTCGCGCGGGCGTGGTCGACGACCGCCTGGGACAGCGCGGAGGCGAACGCCGTCCCGCCGCCGGCCGCGGCGGCCGGGACGGGCGGGGCCTGCAGCGAGGCGATGCGGGACTGGATCTCCGCGATGCGCGCGCTGACCGCCGCGATGCCGTCCACCCGTCGTCCTCCACCGTCCTGCTCGTCGGTGACGGGCCGGGCACACGCCCGGTCCGTCGTCCCCCGCTGCATCGGTGCCGGCCGCGCGGACCTTGACCCGCCCGGCACGCGCGGTCACCAGGTGCAGCGAAGTGGTGGCGCGCCGTCACCCGACCGGCCTAGTGTCGGCCCGCAACCCCCACGAGACCCGTGGGCGGCACCGGCAGGCGAGGTGGGCGGCATGACCAGCGACGAACGGGCACGAGCCAGGGCGGCGTCACGGGCGCCTCGGCCGGCACCCCGGCGGGCACCTCGACGACCGGCCGCGGCCGTGGCGGTCGGGGCGGCCGCGGTGGCCGGCCTCGCCGTGTCGCTCGCCGGCGGACCCGCCGCGGCGGCACCGGGCCAGCCGGGGTCCCCGCGGTTCATCGCCGGCGCCCCGGGGGTGGGCGACCCGTACTTCCCGCTCGCCGGGAACGGGGGGATCGACGTCGTCCACTACGACCTCGACCTGCGGTACACCCCGCCCGCACCGGCGCCCGCCCCGCTCGAGGGGACCCTCGACGCCACCGCGCGGATCGACCTCGTGCCGACCCAGGACCTGCACCGCTTCCACCTCGACCTGCGCGGGCTGGACGTCGAGCGGGTGCGGATCAAGGGCAAGCGCGTGACGTTCTCCCAGGACGGCGGCGAGCTCGTCATCGACCCGCGCCCCAAGCTGCGCGACGGCGTCCCCGTCACCGTGGAGATCGACTACGGCGGCACGACGACGCGGCCCACCGACATCGAGGGGGCCCTGTACGGCTGGGTCACCACCCGCGACGGCGCGATGGTCGCCAGCGAGCCGGACGGCGCGTCCACGTGGTTCCCCGCCAACGACCACCCGACCGACAAGGCGACGTACGCCTTCGACGTCACCGTCCCCGAGGGCCTCGTCGCCGTCGCCAACGGGGACCTCGTCGCCACCACCACCCGGGACAGGTGGACGACCTGGTCGTGGGACGCCCCGGACCAGATGGCCGCGTACCTGGCGACCGCCTCGGTCGGCAACTACGAGGTGCGCACGTACACCGCACCGAACGGGCTGCCGCTCCTCGACGCCGTCGACGCCGACCTGCCGGCGTCCGCCGACGACGGTCTGGAGCAGCAGGGCGAGATGGTCGTGTTCTTCGCCGAGCGGTTCGGTCCCTACCCGTTCACCTCCTACGGCGCGATCGTCGACGACGACAGCCTCGGCTACGCCCTGGAGACCCAGACCCGGCCCATCTACTCGACCAGGGCGAACGAGGGCACCGTCGCGCACGAGCTCGCCCACCAGTGGATGGGTAACGCCGTCAGCCCCGAGCGGTGGAGGGACATCTGGTTGAACGAGGGCTGGGCGACCTACGCGTCCTGGATGTGGGAGGAGCACGACGGCGGCCGCACCGCGCAGGTGCGGTTCGACACCGAGATGTCCCGCCCGGCGGACTCGCCGTACTGGTCGTTCGTCGTCGCCGAACCCGGTCCGATGGGCCTGTTCGCCTCCCAGGTCTACAACCGCGGCGCCGCGACGCTGCACGCGCTGCGCCTCGAGGTCGGTGACGAGACGTTCTTCGCCATCGCCCGCGAGTGGGTGCAGCGGTACGACGACGGCACCGCGACCACCGACGACTTCCAGCAGGTCGCCGAGGACGTCAGCGGCCGGGACCTGCAGGCGTTCTTCGACGTCTGGGTGCGCACGGGGGCCAAGCCGGTCGTCTGGTGAGCGGCGGGTCGCGGCGGACCGCCGCTCACCGCGCGCCGCCGCCGTGCACCGGGTAGGAACGGTGCGGTGACGACCTACGGATTCCACGCGTCCCACGAGCAGGTCCACCCCGGCGAGCTGCTGCGCGCCGCCCGCCGCGCCCAGGAGGTCGGCTTCCAGGCGGCCATGTGCTCGGACCACCTCGCGCCGTGGAGCGCCCGCCAGGGGCACTCCGGGTTCGCCTGGAGCTGGCTCGGCGCGGCGATGGCCACGACCGACCTCACGTACGGGGTGGTCAACGCGCCCGGCCAGCGGTACCACCCGGTGGTGATCGCGCAGGCGATGGCGACGCTGCAGGCCATGTTCCCCGAGCGGCTGTGGGTGGCGATGGGGTCCGGCGAGGCGATGAACGAGCACGTCACCGGCGACCCGTGGCCGCGCAAGGGCCTGCGCAACCAGCGGCTGCGCGAGTGCGTCGACGTCATCCGCGCGCTGCTCGCGGGCGAGGAGGTCAGCCACGAGGGCCTGGTGACCGTCGACCGGGCGCGGGTGTGGTCGCTGCCCGAGGTGCCACCGGCGATCGTCGGGGCGGCCGTCAGCGTCGAGACCGCCCGCTGGGTGGGGGAGTGGGCCGACGGCCTGGCGACGGTCAACGGCCCGCCGGAGCACCTGCGACGGGTCCTGGACGCCTACCGCGAGGGCGGTGGCGGGGGCGAGACCGTCCTGCAGGTCCACCTGTCCTGGGCCCCCACGGAGGACGAGGCGCTCGCGATCGCCCACGACCAGTGGCGCACCAACGTCTCCGGTCCGCCCGCCTCCTGGGACATCGACACCCCGGAGGTCTTCGACGCGGTCAGCGAGCACGTCCCCCCGGAGGTGTTGCGCGGGCCGGTCCTCGTCTCCAGCGACCTCGGCCGCCTGGCCCAGCAGGTCCAGGACCTCGCCGGCCTCGGCTTCGACCGCGTGTACCTGCACCACGTCGGCCAGGAGCAGGACGCCTTCCTCGACGCCTTCGGCGAGCACGTGCTCCCGCAGCTCACCGGGTCCGCCGGGGGTGGGCGCGCGTGAGGATCACCGAGACCTCCGACCTGTGGTGGAAGACCGCCGTCGTCTACTGCATGGACGTCGAGACGTTCCTGGACTGGGACGGTGACGGCACCGGCGACTTCGAGGGACTGGCGCAGCGGGTCGACTACCTCGCCGAGCTCGGCGTCACGTGCCTGTGGCTGATGCCCTTCTACCCGACCGCGGAGCGCGACGACGGGTACGACATCACCGACTTCTACGGCGTCGACGAGCGCCTGGGGGACCACGGCCACCTCGTCGAGGTGATCCGGACGGCGAGGGACCGGGGGATGCGGGTCATCGTCGACCTCGTCCTCAACCACACCTCGGACCGCCACCCGTGGTTCCGCAACGCGCGCACCAGCAAGGACGCGCGGTTCCGCGACTACTACGTGTGGCGGTCCGACCCGCCGCCGGACACCTCCGGCCAGGTCGTCTTCCCCGACCAGGAGGACGGCATCTGGGAGCACGACGACAAGACCGGTGAGTGGTACCTGCACCGGTTCTACCGCCACCAGCCCGACCTCAACGTCGCCAACCCCGCCGTGCGGGAGGAGATCTCCCGCGTCATCGGGTTCTGGCTCTCGCTGGGCATCTCCGGCTTCCGGGTCGACGCCGTCCCGTACCTGCTGGAGACGGTCGGGGCGGACCACCGCGACGAGGCGGCCCACGACGGCTTCGTGGCCGACCCGCACTCCTACCTCAGGGACCTGCGCTCGTTCCTGGCCCGGCGCTCGGCGGACGGCATCTTCCTCGGCGAGGTGAACCTGCCGTACGAGGAGCAGCTCGCCTACTTCGGCGGTGAGGACGGCGACGAGCTGACGATGCAGTTCGACTTCGTCGCGATGCAGAAGATGTACCTGTCGCTGGCCCGGTCGGACGCCGGGCCGCTGGTCGAGGCGCTGCGCTCCCGCCCGGACGCCTCCCGGGAGAGCCAGTGGGCGATGTTCGTCCGCAACCACGACGAGCTCACCCTCGACAAGCTCAGCGACGAGGAGCGGCGGGAGGTCTTCGCCGCATTCGGTCCCGAGCCGGAGATGCAGATCTACGACCGCGGCCTGCGCCGCCGCCTGCCGCCGATGCTGGACGGCGACCCGCGCCGGGTCCGGATGGTCTACTCCCTGATGTTCTCCCTGCCGGGTACTCCCGTGCTGTTCTACGGCGAGGAGATCGGCATGGGCGAGAACCTCGACGAGCCCGGTCGTCTCGCCGTCCGCACGCCGATGCAGTGGTCCTCGGGACGCAACGGCGGCTTCTCCACGGCCGCGCCGTCACGGCTGCCCGCGAAGGTGGTGCAGGGCGGTTTCGGTCCCGAGCACGTCAACGTGGCCGAGCAACGGCGCGACCCGGACTCCCTGCTGTCGTTCATCTCGATGCTCGCGCGTCGCTACCGCGAGTGCCCCGAGCTGGGGTGGTCCGAGGTGGACGTGCTCGACCAGCCGCACCCGAACGTCCTGGCCCACCGGTGCACGTGGGGAGACGCGTCGATGGTGGCGGTGCACAACCTGTCGTCGGAGCCGTGCACCGTGCCGCTCACCCTGGAGGGCTGTGGAGCCGACCACTGGCTGGCGGACCTGCTCGCCGACGGGAGGGTCGACCTCGACGAGCGGGGGAGGGCCGCCGTCGAGCTGGACGGCTACGGCTACCGGTGGCTGCGCGTCACCCACCCGGGTTCCCGCCGGCTGCACTGACGGCTCCCCGCGGCGGCCCCCCGGACGGGTCGCCGCGGGCGGGGGACGCGACAGGCCCCGTGCACGATCGCTCGTGCACGGGGCCTGTGACGTCAGCGGGCCGCTCGACCGGTGGCTCGCGCGGCAGCCGCGCTCACCGGTTCAGCGGTCGCCCCCGAGGCGCGCCCGCTCCTAGAACCAGTGCTTGCGACCGCCGATGGCGCGGCCGCTCGCACCCAGGATCCACAGGATCGCACCGACGACCAGCAGGATCACACCGATGGTCCAGAGGATGCTGATGTCGAGCAGGAAACCCAGGATGAGCAGGATCAGTCCGAGGACGATCATCGACTACCTCCTTGTGCACCCCCCGGGCTCTCCGGGGGTGACGTGGCGCGTCGATCATGGCGGGGATGACGGGGGTCCGCTCGTCGAAACCGGGTGGTCCAGGACACGGAACGGCAACGACGCGCAGCGTGACGCGACGGCTGCGACACGTCGGGCGGGACGCCGATCCGGGACGCAGGCCCGGCCGGGGTAGGGTGGGGACGTGGTCGGCGTCCTTGCCGGCCCACTCCCGCGGACGAGTGTGTCCGCGCGGTCGCTCCTCGTGCGTGCTGCTCGCAGCCACGAGCCCGCCCCGGTCACGGACCGGCCGAGCGCGCTCCCGGTGCCGCTGGTCACAGCCACCGCCACGTCTCGCGGCCGACCAACCGCTACGGAGACCTTCTTCTTGTCTGCTCCCACCCAGGCGGGGAACACCCCCGCCCGCTCCTCCCGTCCCTCCGCCCGCACGTCCGCCGCGAACGCCGGCGGGACGTCGTCCGGGCGGCCGGGACGCTCCCGGCGCCGCGGCCGCGGTCGCGGCCCGTCGGCCACCACCGCCCCCCGCACGCAGCCGCCGTCTCCGGTCAGCGAGCTCGACCGCCTGCTGGACGCCGCGCAGGCCCAGCCCGAGCCGGACGTCCGCTCCTTCGCCGAGACCGGCCTGCCGACCCCGCTCGTCGACGCCCTCGTGGCGACCGGCATCCGCGCACCGTTCGCGATCCAGAAGCGCACGCTGCCCGACGCCCTGGCCGGACGCGACGTGCTGGGCCGCGCCCAGACCGGGTCGGGCAAGACCCTCGGCTTCGGGCTGCCCGTGCTGGCCCGCCTGGCCGGGGGACGGCGGGTTCCCACCGCGCCCCGCGCGCTGGTCCTCGTCCCGACCCGTGAGCTCGCCACCCAGGTGACGGACGCGCTCGAGCCGCTCGGGCGGGCGCTCGGCCTGCGGACCACCGCCGTGTACGGCGGGGCGTCCATCGGCCGCCAGATCAGTGACCTGCAGCGCGGCGTCGACCTGGTCGTGGCCACCCCCGGGCGGCTCATCGACCTGATGGACCGCCGCGCCGTCCGCCTCGACGGCGTCGAGGTGTCGGTGCTCGACGAGGCCGACTACATGGCCGACCTCGGGTTCCTGCCCGCGGTCACCCGGATCCTGGACGCCACCCCGGCCGGTGGGCAGCGGCTGCTGTTCTCCGCGACGCTCGACCGGGGCGTCGACCGCCTCGTCCACCGCTACCTCACCGACCCGGCCGTGCACGCGGTCGCACCGGCCGCCGCGCCGGTGGAGGCGATGGAGCACAAGGCGTTCACGGTCTCCGCCGAGGAGAAGCTCGCCGTGACCGCGGAGGTCACCTCGCGTCCGGGGCGGACGATCGTGTTCGTCCGCACCAAGCACGGCGCGTCGCGGCTCGCCAAGCAGCTCGGCAAGCACGGCGTCGAGGCCACGGCCATCCACGGCAACCTCACCCAGGGTGCCCGGCAGCGGGCCCTGGACGGCTTCACCGCCGGCAGCCCGCGGGTGCTCGTGGCCACGGACGTCGCGGCCCGCGGGATCCACGTCGACGACGTCGACCTCGTCGTGCACTTCGACCCGCCGAACGACCACAAGGACTACCTGCACCGCTCCGGGCGCACCGCCCGGGCCGGCACCGACGGCACCGTCGTCGCCCTGCTGCAGCACGCCCAGGTGGGTGACATGCGCCGGCTCTACCAGGCGGCTCGCGTCGACCCCGTCCTCGTCGACGTCCGCGCCGGGCACCCCGCCGTGCGCGAGCTCGCCACCTCCGGCGAGCCGGTCGTCGTCCGGGCCCTCCCGCCGCGCGCCGCGGCCGCCCAGGGCCAGGGTGGCGGCGGCCGCCGCGAGGGAGGGCGCCCGCCGCGGCGCCGCAGCGGCGGCCCCGGCAACGGCGCCGCCCGGTCGGGTGGCTCCCGTTCCGGCGGCCCCCGCGGCGGTGGCCAGCAGAACCGCTCGGGACGTCGTCCGGCATGATCGGCGGGTGACAGCCCGCGCAGCGACGACGCCGACCACGGCACCGGACCGCAGCGGCCCGGACCTCGCCCTCGCGGGCGGGGTGATGGCGTGGATCGGCGTCGTCCTGCTCCTGGACACCTCCGGCCCCCTCCGCGAGCAGCTGCTGCTCGGCGGGCTGACCTGGGCGGTGCTGGTGGGGCTGCTGCGCCGCGAGACCCCGCTCGTGCGGGTGCAGACCGGTGTCGTCGTCGTCCTCGCGACGCTCGTGGAGTACACGTTCGCGCCCACGCTCGAGGCGTACACGTACCGGCTCGGCAACGTGCCCGCCTACGTCCCGCCCGGGCACGGGCTCGTCTACCTGGCGGCCCTCGCCCTCGGGCGGACCCCGCTGTTCCGGCGCTACCGGCGGGCCCTCGTCGCGGCCACCGTCGTCGTCGGCGGCGCGTGGGCGCTGCACGGCGTGCTGCTGGCCGACCGGCGCGACGACCTCGGGGCGTTCTGGTTCGCCTGCCTCGTCGGCTTCCTGCTGTGGGGCCGCTCGCGGACGCTGTACGTCGGCGCCTTCGTCGTCGTCAGCTGGCTCGAGCTCGTCGGCACGTACCTGGGGACGTGGGCGTGGGCCACCCACGACCCGGTGCTCGGCGTCGTCAGCCAGGGCAACCCGCCCTCGGGTGCCGCCGGCGGGTACGGGTGGTTCGACCTCTACGCGTTGCTGCTGGCGCCGGTGCTGCTGCGCTGGTGGACGTCGGCGTCGTCCGCTGCGTCGCTGCTGCGCGCCAGGCGCTCCAGGACCGCGTCGTGCAGCAGCCCGTTGGTCGTCACCGCGTTGCCGCCGAACGGGCCGTCGACCCCGTCCAGCGACGTGAACCTGCCCCCCGCCTCGGTGACGATCGGGACGAGCGCCGCCATGTCGTGCAGCTCGAGCTCGGGTTCGCACGCGACGTCCACGGCGCCCTCGGCGACCAGGACGTGCGACCAGAAGTCACCGTAGGCCCGGGTCCGCCACACCCGCCGCGTCAGGTCGAGGAAGCCGTCGAGCCGCCCCTGCTCCTCCCAGCCCGTCAGGCTGGAGTACGACAGGGAGGCGTCCGCGAGGTCGGTCACCGACGACACGTGGATCCGCGACGCCGACGACAGGGAGCGCCCGGTCCACGCCCCCGACCCGGTGGCGGCCCACCAGCGCCGCGACAGGGCGGGCGCCGACACGACGCCCAGCACGGGCACCCCGTCGTCCACCAGGGCGACGAGCGTCGCCCAGACCGGGACGCCGCGGACGAAGTTCTTCGTGCCGTCGATCGGGTCGACCACCCACTGGCGCGCGCCGTGGCCGGTGCTCGCCATCTCCTCGCCGACGACCGCGTCCCGCGGGCGGGTCCGGCGCAGCTGGGAGCGCACGAGCTCCTCGGCGCTGCGGTCGGCGTCGGACACCGGCGTGAGGTCGGGCTTGGTCTCCACGTGCAGGTCCTGGGCCTTGAACCGGGACGTCGTCAGCCCGTCCACCTGGTCGCAGATGACGTGGGCCAGCCGCAGGTCGTCGTCGTAGGACGCGACACGGCGCAGCGACTCGGTGCTCACGACGCGCACCGTACCGTCCGGGCGCCGCGGGGGCCGGGATTCGCCGGACCCGGCGCGTACCCACCGGGCCGGTGGCGGGATGATCGGGGGATGGACCGGGTACCGCTGGTGCAGGCGCTGAAGGACCGCGACCGGGTGCTGCGGGCGTTCCTCGACGAGTGCGGCCGGATTCGCCGGATGCCCGCGAAGCACTCCAAGCGCCTGGTGCTGCTCGACCACGTCTGCCGCGTCTTCGAGCCCGGGGTGCGCTACCCCGAGACCGAGGTCAACGCGCTGCTGCACGCCTTCAGCGACGACCACGCGATGCTGCGGCGCTACCTCGTCGACGAGGGCTTCATGGCCCGGGACGGCGGGGTGTACTGGCGGACCGGCGGGACCGTCTGACGCGGCCGTGACGTCGTGACGGGACCGGGCGTCCCCGTGGCGGCGCAGGCTCCGGACCGGTTGGATGACGGCATGACCACCGCCGGCGGCGTCTTCGACACCGTCGCCGGCCTGCCCGTGCACGTGCTCGTCGTCCACGCGGTGGTCGTCGGTGTCCCCGTCGCGTCGCTCCTGACCGTCGCCGTCGCGGCGGTCCCGCGTTGGCGGTCGCGCCCGGCGTGGGCCGTCGCGGCGCTGAACGGCGTCCTGCTCGTGGTGGCCTGGGTCGCCACGCAGTCGGGCGAGGCGCTGGAGCGGCGGGTGGGGGAGGCGGTCGTCGAGGAGCACTCCGACCTGGGCGAGGTGCTGCCCTGGTTCGTGCTCGGCCTGCTCGTGGTGTCGGTGCTCGTCCCGGTGGTACGCCACCGCCGGCCGCTGGCCACGACGGTGCTCGTGCTCGCCGTGGTCGCCGGGCTCGCGGCCACCGTGTGGACGGTCCGGGTCGGCGACAGCGGTGCCCGCGCGGTGTGGGAGCCGGTGGTGGAGAACACGACGACCTGACCACCCCAGCCGCGCGGCCGGTCAGTCCGTGTCGCCGCCGGTGCGCGAGCGCAGCAGCCGGCGCAGCGACTCCAGCCGGTGCGGGCCGGCAGGTCCGGCCCCGCCGGCGGTGACGAAGGCGTCGAGGCCGCACTCCGGCTCGTCGTGGGTGCACCCTCGGGGGCACTCGTCGCTGCCCGCGGCCAGGTCCGGGAAGGCGCCCAGCAGCCGCTGGGGGTCCACGTGCGCCAGGCCGAACGAGCGGACGCCGGGGGTGTCGACGACCCAGCCGGCCGGCGTGCCGTCGGGGTCGCGCAGGCGCAGCATCACGGCGGACGAGGACGTGTGCCGCCCGCGCCCGGTGACGTCGTTCACCTCGCCCGTGGCACGACCCGCGTCGGGGACGAGGGCGTTGACCAGCGTCGACTTGCCGACCCCGGAGTGGCCCACGAGCACGCTGCGTCGTCCCGCCAGGGCGTGCCGCAGGTGGTCCAGCCCGATCGGGTCGTGGACCGTCCCGGCGGGGCGACGGGTGGTCACGACCGGCACGTCGAGGTCCGCGTACCCGGCGAGGAACTCGGCCGGGTCGGCCAGGTCGGCCTTGGTCAGGCACAGCAGGGGGTCGAGCCGGGCGTCGTAGGCCGCGACGAGGCAGCGGTCGACCATTCGCGGACGCGGCTGCGGGTCGGCCACGGCCGTCACCACGACGAGCTGGTCGACGTTGGCCACGAGGACCCGCTCCACCGGGTCGGTGTCGTCCGCGGTGCGGCGCAGCACCGTCGACCGCTGTTCGCGCCGGACCAGACGGGCCAGGGTGTCCGGCGTCCCGCTCGTGTCGCCCACGAGCGCGACCCGGTCGCCGACGACGATGCCGGTGCGGCCCAGCTCGCGGGCACGCATCGCCGTCACCAGCCGCTCGTCGGTGCCGCCCTCCTCGACGAGCACCGTGCAGCGGCCGCGGTCGACGGCCACCACGACGCCCGGGACGGCGTCGGCGTGCTCCGGCCGCTCCTTCGTGCGGGGCCGCGACCCGCGCCGGTTGGGGCGCACCTTCACGTCGCTCTCGTCGTAGCGCCCGAGCCGGCCGCTGAGCCGGCCCCCGGAGCGGTCCGCGGGCGGCGTCACCCGACGCGGCCCTCCTCGGTCACGGCAGCGGACCCGAGCATCGACCCCCACAGCGCGGTGAAGCCCGGCAGCGTCTTGGCCGTCGTCCCGACGTTCTCCACCACCACCCCCGGCACCCTCAGGCCGACGATGGCCGCGGCCTGGGCGATCCGGTGGTCGTCGTAGGTGCGGAACAGGCCGCCGTGCAGCGGGCGGGGCCGGATCACCAGGCCGTCCTGGGTCTCGGTGACGTCGCCCCCCAGCCGGTTGAGCTCGGTCGCCAGCGCCGCGAGCCGGTCGGTCTCGTGACCACGCAGGTGCGCCACCCCGTGCAGGTGGGACGGCGAGTCCGCGAGCGCGGCGACGGCGGCGAGCACCGGGGTCAGCTCGCCGCACTCGTGCAGGTCCGCGTCGATCCCGTACAGGTCGCCGGTGCCGCGGACGGTGAGCCCGTCCCGGTCGAGGCTGACCTCGGCGCCCATCTGGTCGAGCAGGTCGCGCATCGAGTCGCCGGCCTGCGTCGTCCACTGCGGCCAGCCGGGGACCGTGACCTCCCCGCCGGCGACGGCCGCCGCGGCGACGAACGCGCCGGCGTTCGACAGGTCGGGCTCGACCTGCACGTCCAGGCCGGCGACCTCACCCGGCTCGACCCGCCACACGTCGGGCTCGGGCTCCTCGACCACCACACCGACGTCGCGCAGCGACTCGACGGTCATGGTGACGTGCGGCTGGGAGGGGATCGGCGGGCCGACGTGCCGGACGGTGACGCCCTCGTCGAACCGGGCGCCGGCCAGCAGCAGGCCGGAGACGAACTGGCTGGACGCCGACGCGTCGAGCTCGACGGAGCCACCGCGGACGCGGCCGGTGGCGTCGACGGTGAACGGCAGGCTGCCGCGCCCGCCGTCGTCGACCCGGACGCCGAGGTCGCGCAGCGCGTCCAGCACCGGACCCATCGGGCGCTCGCGCGCCCGGGCGTCGCCGTCGAACAGCACCGGCCCGTCCGCCAGCGCGGCGACGGGCGGCAGGAAGCGCATGACGGTGCCAGCCAGGCCGCAGTCGACGTGCGAGCCGCCGCGGAGCCGTCCCGGCGTGACCAGCCAGTCGGGCTCCTCGCCCTGCGCCGCCTGCACCGTGTCGACGTCCTCGACACCGACACCGAGGGAGCGCAGCGCCTCGACCATGAGCGCGGTGTCGCGTGAGCGCAGCGGCGCACGCAGCCGGGAGGGCTGGGAGGCCAGGGCTGCCAGGACGAGGTAGCGGTTGGTCAGGGACTTCGACCCGGGCAGCCGCACACGGGCGCGCAGGGGCGCGGTGGCGACGGGGGCGGACCAGTCTCCTGAGGTCATGGGCCGCCAGCGTAACGACGACCCGTCGGCCGGCGGCTCACCGGTGGACGGCGTCCCCGGCACGGTGCGCGGCCGCCTTGGCCTCGCGGCGGGCCGACCTGGTCGCGCGGCGCGCGTCCTTGCGGGCGTGCCCGGCGGCCTTCTTGGCGTCCTTGGCGGCCCGGCGGCTGCGCCAGGCCAGGCCCGGGCGGCCCTCGGTGTCGACCGCCGCGAGCATCGCGCCGCCGAGCAGGCCCATGTTCTTGACGAAGTGCTGCCGCTGCTGGCGCTTGCGCTCCGGGTCGGACTCGGCCCAGAACTGGTGACCCGCGTACGTGGTCGGGACGATCGTCGCCGCCAGGACCACCGCGGACAGGCGAGGCAGCCGGCCGAGCGCGAGCAGCGCCCCCGCACCGGCCATCGCGGCGCCGTTGGCGCGCACCAGCGTCTCCGGGTCGTTCGGCAGGTGCAGCGGACCGGCGGCCTTGGCCACCAGCGGCCGGGCGGCGTCGACCTTGGGGCCGGGGTGCCGGAGCTGGTCCAGGCCACCCTGGACGAAGGTCGCGGCGAGCAGCGGGCGGGCGAGGCGGCGCACGAGGGTCATGGGTCCTTGCCTACCGCAAACGCGGCCCGGCGGCATCCCGTCCCGCCGGTGCCTCGGGACCGTCCGGCGGAGGGCGCCCGGGGCCGCCGGGCGGTCGACCGGTGGGTGTCGCCCGGGCCTGGCAGGCTGGCAGCGTGTGCGGACGGTATGCGGCGAGCCGGAGCCCGGAGGACCTCGTCGAGGAGCTGGAGGTCGAGGAGGACCGGACCGCGGAGGCGGGTGGGGTCCAGGCCGACTGGAACGTGGCGCCGACGAAGACGGCACCGGTGGTCCTCGAGCGGCGCCCGCGACCGGACAGCACCGGCGGGGTGGGAGCGGACCCCGCACAGGAACCGGACGGGGCCTCGGACGAGACGGCAGGCGAGGCGGCCGACGAACCAGTGCCGGTCCGGCAGCTGCGCGCGCTCACCTGGGGCCTCGTGCCCTCGTGGGCCAAGGACCGCTCGGTGGGCTCGCGGATGATCAACGCCCGGGTGGAGACGCTGCTCGACAAGCCCGCGTACCGGCGCGCGGCCGTCGCCCGCCGCTGCCTGGTCCCCGTCGACGGCTGGTACGAGTGGCAGCCCAGCCCGGTGGCTCGCGACCAGCGGGGCCGACCTCGCAAGCAGCCGTTCTTCGTCCGGGAGGCCGACGGCGGCCTGCTGGCGCTGGCCGGGGTGTACGAGCTGTGGCGCGATCCCGACCGTGACGGCGACGACCCGCAGGCGTGGCTGGCCACCTTCGCCGTCGTCACGGGTCCGGCGCAGGGGCACCTGGAGCGCGTCCACGACCGGATGCCGTGGGTGCTGCCCCGCGACCGCTGGGACGCGTGGCTGGACCCGGAGGTCCGCGACCCGGAGGAGGTGCGCTCGCTGCTGACCCCGCCGGACGTCGGCCGCCTCGTCGCCGTCCCGGTCTCCACCCGCGTCAACGACGTGCGCAACGGCGGGCCGGAGCTGGTCGAGCCGATCCCGCTCGACCAGGTCGTCGGTGCCGTCGACCCGGTCACCGGCGAGGTCCTGGAGGAGCAGACCGGTGCCCTCTTCTGACAGCGGGCCGACTCCTGACGGCGGGCCGAGCGCCTCGGGCGCGCAGCAGCCGAACCGGGTCGTGGACGTCCCCACGTCGCTGGGCCCCGCGCGCGTGCACGTGGACGGGGTCGAGGGGGCGGGTGCCGACGGGGGAGGCGCCGGTCCCGTGGGCCTGCTCGTGCTCGGCCACGGTGCCGGCGGTGGGGTGCAGGCCCCGGACCTGGTCGCCGCGACCGCCTGCGCCGTCGCCCGCGGGTGGCTGGTGCTGCGGGTCGAGCAGCCGTGGCGGGTGGCCGGAAAGCGCGTGGCCTCGCCGCCGCCGCGGCTCGACCAGGGGCTGACGGAGGTGCTGGGGGCGTTGCGGGCCGACCCGCCGGACGGCCTTGACGCGGTGCGGGCCGGGACGTCGGCCGGTGCCGTCCCCATGGTGCTGGGTGGGCGCAGCGCCGGCGCCCGGGTGGCGTGCCGCACCGCGCAGGCGCTGGGCGCCTCGGCCGTGCTGTGCCTGGCGTTCCCGTTGCACCCGCCGGGCCGGCCGGAGCGCTCGCGGGCCGGTGAGCTGGCGCTGGCGCGGGTGCCGCTGCTCGTCGTCCAGGGGGAGCGCGACCCGTTCGGCGGGCCGGACGACGTGCGGGCCCAGGGGCCGGCGGGGACGCGCGTGGTCGCCGTCGCGGGTGACCACTCCCTGCGCGGCGCCGGGGCGGTGGCCGAGGCGGTCGGGCCGTTCCTGGACGAGGTGGCCGCCGCGGGTCCGTGACCGGCGGCCGGTCGTGCGGTCAGGAATGACGTCGGCCGGGTCGGGTGTTGCTGACGGCGAGGGAGGTGCCCGGTCCGCCGGTGCGCCGACTGCCCGGGTCGCCACCCCGGGTCCGTCGAACCAGGAGGCTGCCACGACATGCTGCACGGCTTGGACACAGCCGGCGCGGGGGCGGTGACCTCGCACCCGTTCCGCTCGATCGGCGCCGGCTCGTCGCGGGCACTAGGCTTCCCGGTGATGAGCGAGGACACGAGCAGGGCCCCCGAGGCGGAGAGCCAGGAGCAGCGCACGGCCCGGTTCGAGGCCGAGGCGCTGCAGTACCTCGACCAGCTCTACTCGGCCGCGATGCGGATGACCCGCAACCCCGCCGACGCCGAGGACCTCGTCCAGGAGGCGTTCACGAAGGCGTTCGCCTCCTTCCACCAGTACCGGCCCGGCACGAACCTCAAGGCCTGGCTGTACCGGATCCTGACGAACACGTACATCAACTCCTACCGCAAGAAGCAGCGCCAGCCGCTGCAGTCGGCGTCCGAGGAGATCGAGGACTGGCAGCTCGCGCGGGCCGAGTCGCACACGTCGTCCGGCCTGAGGTCCGCCGAGACGGAGGCGCTCGACCGGCTCCCCGACTCCGACGTCAAGAAGGCGCTGCAGGAGATCCCCGAGGACTTCCGCATCGCCGTGTACCTCGCCGACGTCGAGGGCTTCGCGTACAAGGAGATCGCCGAGATCATGGGGACGCCGATCGGCACCGTGATGTCGCGGCTGCACCGCGGCCGGCGCCAGCTGCGCGGTCTGCTCGAGGACTACGCGCGCGACCGGGGTCTGGTGCCCGCCGGGCCGTCGGGGGAGGGTGAGCAGTCGTGAGCTGCGGCAACCACCACGACACCGACTGCCGCGAGGTCCTCGACCGCGTGTACGAGTACCTCGACGCCGAGGTGACGCAGGACGACCTCGCGAAGATCAAGCAGCACCTCGACGAGTGCGGCCCGTGCCTGGCCGAGTACGACATCGAGGACCACCTGCGTGCCCTCGTGCGCAGGTCGTGCCACGAGTCCGCCCCGGAGACCCTGCGGGTGCGGATCCTGGCGCAGATCACCTCGGTGCGCGTGCACATGGAGGGCTGACGCGGCGAGCGTCACCCCGAGCACGACGAAGGGCCCCACCGCGATGGTGGGGCCCTTCGTCGTCGACCGCCGCCGGCGGTCGGGGTGCTCAGGCGTTCGGCTTCTTGCCGTGGTTCGCGGCGTTGCCCTTGCGGGAACGACGCTTGCGGGCGCGCTTGCTCATGCGCTCCTCCTCCCGTACGGGTCCGGTCTGCAGCCCATCGTCCCACACGACGGGCGGGGTCCCGGACGGGCCGGAACGTGGTCAGAGGCGCTCGAGGTCCCGGTACGGACGCGTCGGCAGGTCGCCGGACGACCAGTCGCGGGTCGGGTCGGCGGGGGCGTCGTGGCTCCCGCCCGCCCAGCGCGGGAACCACCAGGCGGCCCAGGCGCCGGCGACGAAGGGGGAGAGGGTCACGGCCAGCTCGAGAGTGTTCATGGCAGATATCGTGCGCTCATCGCGATCCTGCCACGAGTGGCGGTTCTGACGTTGTTCGTCGATTTTCTGCCACGCGTGTGCCATGCTCGGACCGTGATCCGCTCCGCTGTCGCGATCGCCCTGCCCGGGGTCGCCCCGTTCGAGCTCGGCGTCGTCTGCGAGGTGTTCGGCATCGACCGGCGCGAGCACGGCGTCCCGCTCGTCGACTTCGCCGTCGTCACCCCCGAGCCGGGGCGGGTGCCGACGTCCACGGGGTTCGCGCTCGACGTCGCCGACGGGCTCGACCGCGCCGCCGGTGCCGACGTCGTCCTCGTCCCCGCGTACCCGCGGGACCAGGACGTGCCCGCCGCGGTGACGCGGGCGCTGGACGAGGCGGTCGAGCGGGGTGCCTGGGTCGTCAGCGTCTGCTCCGGCGCCTTCGCGCTCGGCGCGGCGGGCCTGCTCGACGGCCGGCGCTGCACCACCCACTGGATGTACGCCGGCGAGCTCGCCCAGCGGTTCCCCGGCGCGAAGGTCGACCCCCACGTGCTGTACGTCGAGGACGACGGGGTGATCACCAGCGCCGGGTCCGCCGCCGGGATCGACGCCTGCCTGCACCTCGTCAGGACCGAGATGGGCGCCGGGGCGGCCGCCGCGGTCGCCCGGCGGATGGTCGTCCCGCCGCACCGGGACGGCGGTCAGGCGCAGTACGTCGCCTCCGCCGTCCCCGCCTGCTCCGACGACGGCCTGGCCCCCACGCTGGCCTGGATGGTCGAGCACCTCTCCGAGGACCTGCGGGTCGAGGACGTCGCCGCGCGGGCCCTGATGTCGCCGCGCACGTTCGCGCGCCGGTTCCGCGCCGCGACCGGCGCCACGCCCGCGGCGTGGCTCAACCAGCAGCGGATGCAGCGGGCCCGGGAGCTGCTCGAGGCGACCGACCTGCCCGTCGAGGAGGTCGCCCGCCGGGTCGGTTTCGGCTCCGGGGCCGTCCTGCGCAGCCACTTCGCCGCCCTCGGCACCACCCCGCGGGCGTACCGGAGGACCTTCGCCGGCCCCGACCTGGCAGCCGATGCGGCCAGGGGCGGCGAGGGCAGCGGGGTGCCCGTGCCTCAGGGCTCAAGTGCACCCCCCGCGACGCCGATCAGGGGACGGTGAGCCTCGACACCGCTGGCGCCGGCACGTCCGCAGCGCAGGACGACGACGCGCCCCTCTCCGTCATCCCGTTCCTCCAGTCGCTGGTGCAGCTGTCCGGGTCGGACCTGCACGTGAAGGTCGGCTCCCCGCCGCGGGTGCGGATCGACGGCCGGCTGCGCCGCCTGCAGGCGCGCGCGCTGCGCCCCGAGGACACCGCGAACATGATCAAGGAGGTCCTGCGGCCGGACCTCAGGGACCAGTTCGAGCGGAGCAGCGAGGCCGACTTCGCCTACTCCCAGCCCGGGCTCGGCCGCTTCCGCGTCAACGCCTTCCGGTCCCGCGGCTCGGCCGGCATGGTCTTCCGCCGGGTGTCCGTCGGCGCCATCCCGCTCGACGACCTCGGCCTGCCGCCGGTCATCTCGGCGCTGTCCCTCGAGCCCCGCGGCCTGGTGCTCGTCACCGGCCCCACCGGCTCCGGCAAGACGACGACCCTCGCCGGCATGGTCGACCACATCAACACCCTGCGCGAGGTGCACGTGGTCACCATCGAGGACCCCATCGAGGTCCTGCACCAGGACAAGCTGTCGATGATCAACCAGCGCGAGGTCCACCAGGACACCTCCGACTTCGCCACGGCCCTGCGCGCCGCCATGCGCCAGGACCCCGACGTCGTCCTCGTCGGCGAGATGCGCGACACCGAGACGGTCAAGGCCGCGCTCGCCGCCTCCGAGACGGGGCACTTCGTCATGTCGACCCTGCACACCACCGACGCGCAGGAGACGATCACCCGCATCATCGACTTCTTCCCGCCGCACGAGCAGAAGCAGGTCCGGCTCTCGCTGGCCGGCGCGCTCAAGGGCATCATCTGCCAGCGGCTCGTGCCCCGCGCCGACGGCCAGGGCCGCTGCGTCGTCATGGAGGTCTGCGTCAACACCGGCCGCGTCGCCGACGCCATCGCCGACCCCGACAAGACCAGCGGCCTCACCGAGCTCATCAAGGAGGGCGGGTTCTACGGCATGCAGACGTTCGACCAGCACCTCATCACGATGGTCCGCGACGGCGTCGTCACCCTCGAGGACGCCATGGCCGCCGCCAGCAACCCGCACGACCTCACCGTGGAGATGCGCCGCCTCGGCCTCATCGCCTGACCGGCCGGGCGGGGTGCGCGAGGATGCGTCGTCCGCGGTGACGACTGATCGCCGCGTCGCCTGGTCCGACAGGAGATCAACAGGGGGGTCCTGCCGTGCTCGTCCTGGTGCTGGCCGTGGGGAACGTCGTGATCTGGGGCGCCTTCCTCCGGCTGCTCGTGAGGATCTTCCCCGGCCGACACGGTCACGCCGCGTTCTTCGGGTTCTGGCCGGTGGCCGCGTTGCCAGTGTCCGCGCTCCGCCTGGACGGCGAGTGGCCGTGGATCCTGTCGACGTCGCTCGTCGCCGGGATCATCTGCACGGCGATCGCGTTCTCACGTCCGCTCGTGTTCGTGCGGGAGGTCGAGAGGACGGTGAGCGGCGCCCCCGAGCCCTGGACCAGGTGGGACGTCGTGGTGCTGACCACCGGTGCCGTGCTCTTCGTCGCCACCTTCGTCGCCCTGTCGGTCTAGCCGTGGGCCCCAGCAAGGCGTGGGTGCGTTTCCTGTACCGGTCGAGCGTGGCGGCGTTCGCCGTGCTCGTCCTGCTCGTCGCGCTGATGACAGCGAAGACGCTGTGGCTCGGTTGCTGCGGCGAGACCTCGACCGGGCAGGTCGTGAGGTCAGGGCACGGCTGGGAGGTGCGGTTCGACACCGACGGAGTTGACGAGCGGGCCTTCGGGCTGGACTCCCTACCGGGACGGACCGGGCACGGCGACACGGTCGGTGTGCGGTACGCGGACGCCGCGTGGGTGCAGCCGGAGGTCGAGGGGACTCCCTGGTGGCACGCGTGGCCGTTCCTGGTCTTCAGCGCCGTGCCTCTCGTGAGCGCCATCGCCTACCGCTCGGTGCTGCGGTCACGAGGCGAGGACGAGCGCACGTCCCGTTCCCGCGTAGGGTCGCGGGGTGCCTGAGGAGCGACACCACCCCCACGCCGCGTCCGATGACGGAACGCCGGCGGTCCGCGAGCACGACGTCACCGCCGCCGACACCGCCGCCGCGCTGGGCAGCGGGGACGTCGACGTCCTGGCCACGCCGCGGCTGCTCGCCTGGTGCGAGGCGGCGACCTGCGCCGCGCTCGCGCCGTCGCTGCGCCCGGACCAGACCAGCGTCGGCAGCCGCGTGCGCCTCGACCACCTGCTCGCGACCCCCGTCGGCGGGCGGGTCACCGTGACGGCGACCGTCGTGCACGTGGACGGCCGGCTCCGACGCCTCGAGGTGGTCGCGCACGACCGCGAGCAGCGCCTCGTCGCCACCGGCGAGGTGACCCGGGTCGTCGTCGACCGGGACCGGTTCAGCGCCCGGGTGCCGGCGCCCTGACCGCGGGGACCCCGGAGGCGTCCCGCAGCTCGAGGACGTAGGCCAGCAGGTCGATCCCGGGGACGGGCGTCCAGTCCCGCAGCGGGTCGCGGGTGAACCCGTACCTGCCGTACAGGCGGTGCGCGGCCAGCGACTCCGGCTGCGTGCACAGCCGCAGCCGCGTCGCGCCCAGCGCCCGGGCGCGGTCCACGCACGCGCGCACCAGGGCCTCGCCGACGCCGCGACCGCGCGCCCCGGGGGCGACGCCGAGCATCCGGAACTCCGCCTCGCCGGGACCGCTGAGCTCCGCCCACGGTGACGGCGGCACGGTGAAGGTGACGCTGCCGAGCAGCTGCCCGGCGCCGTCCACGGCGACGAGCACCTCGGCGTCCCGGGCCCGCGTGCGCGCGTCGGCGATCACGTCCAGGTAGTCGTCGTGCGCGAGACCGTCGGCGGCGTACGCGTCCGCCACGACCCGCCCCGCGGCGTCCAGCTCGTCCTCGCGGACCGCGCGCACCACCACGTCGTCACCCCCGCGGGTGGCCACTCAGATCCCCGTGGTCGACCGCGGGTACGCCACGGCCGGGTCGGTGACGACGTTGACCAGGTACGGCACGCCGGAGGCGAACGCCCGGTCCAGCGCCGGACCGATCTCGTCGGGACGGGTCACCGTCTCCCCGCCGCCCCCGAGGCCCCGGACCACCTCGTCGTACCGGGTCGCCGGTGCCAGGTCGGCGACGACGTCGTACCCGTAGAGCATCTGCATCGGGTGCTTCTCCAGGCCCCACACGCCGTTGTTGCCGACGACCATGACGACCGGCAGGCCGTGCCGGACCATCGTGTCGACGTCCATCAACGAGAAGCCGGCCGCGCCGTCTCCGAGCAGCAGCACCACCTGGGACGACGGCCGGGCCAGGCGCGCGGCGATCGCGTACCCCGCGCCCGTGCCCAGGCAGCCGAACGGACCGGGGTCCATCCACCCGCCGGGACGACGCGGCTCGACGAACCGTCCCGCGAAGGACACGAAGTCACCGCCGTCACCGATGACGACGGCGTCCTCGGCCAGCCGCCGGTTCAGCTCGCCGTAGATGCGGGCCGGGTGCACCGGGTCGGCGTCGGCGGCGAGCAGCTCGGCGTCGCGGGCCACCGCCGCGCGGGCGGTGCCCGCGAGACCGGACGCCCAGTCGCGGACGCCGCCGTCCACGCCGCGGCGGGTGACCGCCTCGGTGAGCACGTCCAGGACTTGCGGCAGGTCACCGACCAGGGCGGCGGCCAGGTCCACGTGCGGGGCGAGCTGGTCGGTGGCGTCGACGACGTGCACGACGCGCGCGGGAGGTGCGCCATCCGCCCCGCCGAAGACGCCGTACCCGAGCCGGAAGTCCAGCGGCGTGCCGACGACGACCACGACGTCCGCGCCGCCGAAGGCCGCGCCGCGGGCCCGGGTGACGAGCTGGGGGTGCCCCGCGGGCAGGACACCGCGGCCCATCCCGTTGGTGATGACCGGCGCACCGGTCGCCTCGGCGAGCCGCCGCGCGGCGTCCTCGGCCCCGGCGGTCCACACGTCGCTGCCGAGCACGAGGACGGGGTGGCGGGCGCCGCACAGCGTCTCAGCGGCGGCGGCCAGCGCGGCGTCGTCCGGGTCGGCCACCTGCGGCGCCGCGACGGCCGGGACCGCCGGCAGGTCGGTGCGCGAGAACAGCACGTCCATCGGGACGTCGACGAACGCCGGCCCGCGGTGCGGGCTGGTCGCCACGGTGAACGCCTCGTGCACGCCCGCCGTGATCGAGCCGGCGTCACCGATCGTGGCGGCGTGCTTCGTCACGGGGGCGAGCACCGGGACGTGGTCCATCTCCTGCAGCGCGCCGGTGCCCCGCCGCCAGGCGGGGGAACGGCCACCGAGGACGACGACGGGCGAGCCGTTGAAGTGCGCCGTCGTCACCGCGGAGACGGTGTTCGTCACCCCGGGCCCGGCCGTGACCACGGCGAACCCTGGACGCCGGGTCAGCTTCGCCAGGCCCTCGGCGGCGAACACGGCGGTCTGCTCGTGACGGACGTCGAGCAGCCGCAGCCCCGGTTCGTGCGTGACCGCCGCGTCGTACACCGGGAACACGTGCGCCCCCGACAGCGTGAACACCGTGTCCACCCCGTGGGCCGCCGCCACCCGCGTGACCTGCTGCCCGCCGTGGCCCTCGACCGACGTGACATCCTGCGGGTGGGCGTCCGGGGTCTCGGCTGGCGTCATGCGCGCACCGTAGACGACCCTGCCGGCCGGCGGGCAGTCCCTCGACACGCCGGTCGCGCGCTCGCGGCCGCCGGTTCGCTCGTCGACGAGGAGACGCGGATGGGGTACGTGGTGTACGCGCTCGTGGCAGCGGCCGTGGTGGTCGCCGTCCTGGCGTACCAGAAACGGGTGGAGCGGCGCCTCGACGAGCACCGGGACGCCCTGGCCCGGTACCTCGACGACACCGGCCCGCGCGTGCCCGTGCGCGACCTGGTCCAGGCGACGTACGACGGAGACACCGCACGCGCCGAGGCGGCGGACCAGGCGCTGAGGGCCTTCACGGTGCAGGACGTCGTGAGGGAGCTGGTCGCGCGTGTCGGTGACGTGACCGAGGGCGTCCCGCTTGCTGTGCTCCTGCACGACGCCGCGGGTCGGCCCGGCGTCCCGCCGCTGCCGTCCGACGTACCGGGCTGGTCGCGTGCCGTCGAGCGGTGCGACCTGGAGGCGATGCAGGCGCTGGCTCCCGGCGGCACCTGGCAGCAGGTGCGCGACGAGGTCCTGCGCATCGCCGTGGCGCTGGAGCCCTGGCGGCGTCAGCGCGTCGAGGAACGGCGTCGGAAGCAGGAGCCCTGACCCACCCGACCGCGCGTGTCGTGACGGGGAACGCAGGGCGCCCGGTCACCCCGTGCGGGGTGCCGGGCGCGCCGGGGGAGGTGCCGCGTCAGGCGGCGGCCTTCTTTGTCTCCCAGAAGATCGCGGCGATCTCGTCGATCTTGGCGAGGAGCTGGTCGGCCACGGCCTCGTCGAGGCTGGCCTTCGTGCCGCCGCCACCGCCGGCCAGCTTCGTGGCCTCGTTGAACAGCTGGTGCAGCTGTGGGTACTTCTCGAAGTGCGGGGGCTTGAAGTAGTCGGTCCACAGCACCCACAGGTGGTGCTTGACGAGGTCCGAGCGCTCCTCCTTGATCTTCAGCGCACGGGCCTTGAAGACCTCGTCGTCGGAGGCGTTGTACTTCTGGATGCACGCCTTGACGGACTCCGCCTCGATCTTGGCCTGGGCCGGGTCGTACACGCCGCAGGGCAGGTCGCAGTGGGCGCTGACCTCGACGGGCTGGAGCAGACGAGCAAGCATCACGGTGGTCCCTTTCGACGTCGTGAGGGTTCCCCGCGACACTACCCCCGTGCCCGACGAGCCGCAGGAGGCGGGAGGGGGCCCGCGCGCGGGTGCCGGCCCCGCGCCCCGACGACGCACGGGGACGGCGCGCGTGAGCGGCCGGTCCATGTCCCCGACGCTGGACGACGGTGACCTGCTGCTGGTCCGGTGGCACGCCGGCGCACGGGCCGGTGACCTGGTCCTGGCTCGCCTGCCAGGGGGCCGGCCGCTGTCGGTCAAGCGCGCCGTGCACCGCGAGCGGGCCGGCTGGTGGGTCGAGCGCGACAACCCGCGCGAGGGCGTGGACTCCTGGTCCGTGGGCGCCGTGCCGGACGCCGACGTCGTGGCCGTCGTCCTGGCCCGGTTGTGGCCCCGCCCGCGAGCGCTGCGGGCGCCGTGGCCGCGGCGCGACCACCGCCGCGGCGGGTCGTCCCACGACTGAGGGCCGCGTCACACCGGCGACGTCGGGGCTGACGGGCGCAACCGGCCTGTGCCACGATGCGGGACAGGCGAGGGTGACCCCCGCGCCGTCCGCGGGGTCCCTCGGGACCGCACGTCGACCGCACCCGGTCGCCCCACCGCGCGACGAGTACGCACGCACCGAGAACCTTGTGGGGTCACTGATGTCCGCTGACGCGATGCCTTCCTCTCCCGCTCCCGACCCGGACGACCCGGTCTTCGCCCTGCACCTCGGGGGCAAGCTCGAGGTGGTCCCGCGCACCCCGCTGCGCGACCGGCGCGACCTGTCCCTGGCGTACACCCCCGGGGTCGCCGACGTCTGCCGGGCGATCGACGCCGACCCCGGACTGGTCGACACCTACACCGGTCGGGGCAACACCGTCGCGGTGGTCTCGGACGGCACGGCCGTGCTCGGCCTCGGTGACATCGGACCCCGGGCCGCGATGCCGGTGATGGAGGGCAAGGCGCTGCTGTTCAAGCACTTCGCCGACGTCGACGCCGTCCCGCTGTGTGTGGAGACGACGGACGTCGACGCCATCGTCGAGCTGGTCGCGGCCCTCGCCCCGACGTTCGGCGGGATCAACCTGGAGGACATCTCCGCCCCGCGCTGCTTCGAGATCGAGCGCCGCCTGCAGGAGCGCCTGGACCTGCCCGTGTTCCACGACGACCAGCACGGGACGGCGGTCGTGGCGCTCGCGGCCCTGCGCAACGGCGCGACGGTGGTCGGCAAGCGGATCGAGGACCTGCGCGTCGTGGTCAGCGGCGCCGGGGCCGCCGGTGTCGCGGTGAGCGCGATCCTGCGCCGCGCCGGGGTGCGGGACGTCGTCGTGTGCGACAGCCGCGGGGTCATCGGCCCGCACCGCGACGACCTCGTCCCGCACAAGCACCGGATCGCCGCGACCACGAACCCTCGCGCGGTCACCGGTGGTCTGGCGGACGCCCTCGACGGGGCCGACGTCTTCGTCGGCGTCAGCGGCGGCTCGGTGCCCGAGGAGGCCCTCGCCGGGATGGCCTCGGACGCCATGGTGTTCGCGCTGGCGAACCCCGACCCGGAGGTGCACCCGGTCGTCGCGGCCCGGTACGCGGCCGTCGTCGCCACCGGCCGCAGCGACTTCCCGAACCAGATCAACAACGTGCTGGCCTTCCCGGGGATCTTCCGCGGGGCGCTGGACGTCCTGGCCACGAGCATCACCGAGAACATGAAGCTCGCCGCCGCCGAGGCGATCGCTGGGGTCGTGGAGAACCCGACCGCCGACGAGATCGTGCCCAGCGTCTTCGACGAGTCCGTGGTCAGCGCGGTGTCGGCTGCGGTCGCCGCCGCCGCGCGGCGGGACGGGGTCGCCCGGCGCTGACCCGCCGTCGGCGGGGTGCGGCGGGGCCGGTGAGGTCCGTGGTGGCGGTACGTCGCAGGACCTGCCGGCCGCCCTCGACCGTCGCGTGCTCGACCTCCAGCGTCGCGGTCCGGCCGTCGACGGCGATGGTCATCACCCCGTTGTCGAACCACAGGCCGCCGTCGACGTCCCAGCGCGCCGCGACGTCCCGCACCCCGGCGGCGCGGGCCAGCGCGTGCGTGACGGCCTCGACCGGGCGGGCCTGCGCCAGCCGGTTCGCCAGCCGCAGCGGCAGGTGCAGGGGGTTGCGGAACGGCGACATCGTCAGCTGGTGGACCGCCGTCCCCGGGTGCGGGACGTCGTCGAGCTGCGCGCGGGCCGTGTACGAGCAGTGCACGTCCCCGGACAGCAGCAGGATGCTCGCCGGGGGCCGCGGCCCCCGGCACACCTCGGCCAGCAGGTCCACCACCCGGTGCAGGGACGCCCGGAACGCCGCCCAGTGCTCCAGGTCGATCGCCTGCCGCACGACCTCCGCCGCCCGGGCCGGCCACCGCCCCCACGCCCCCTGGGCGACCGCCTCGTCCCACCCCTCGGCGTGGTGGATGCCCGGCACCATGAGGAACGGCAGGGTGCTGCCGAGCAGGAGGTGGTCCACCGGCCGCTCCCCGTCGGCCGGGAGCACGGTGCGGCGCAGCCACGCCCACTCCGCGTCGTCGAGCATCGACCGGTCGTCGGGGTCCAGCCGGCGCGAGCACCGGGAGTCCACCGCCACCAGCCGGACCCGGGTGCCGTTCCCGCCGAGGTCGCGGTGGAAGCTCCACCGCGCCGACCCGGGTTCCGCGTCCGAGCGGAACGCGAACTCGTCGAGCCGGCGGGTGCGCTCGGCGTCGTCGTCGACCGAGCGGACCATCCGCCACGTCGGGTCGTCCTCCAGCTCGTCGGGGGAGAGGTTCCCCAGGTGCTGGTGCACCCAGTACGAGGCGAACGCGCCCACCACCCGGTCACGCCACCACGGCTGCGCCGTGACGTGCCGCCGCCACGACGCCGAGGTGTTCCAGTCGTCCCGCAGGTCGTGGTCGTCGAGCAGCATGCACGTCGGCACCGTGGAGAGCAGCCAGCGCACCGGTTCCGGCGTCCAGCTCTCGCGGTACAGCCAGGTGTACTCCTCGTAGTCCCAGATCTCGTCCTGGATCTCCTCGTGGTCCGCGTCGGCCTCGGCGTGCGCCCTACGCAGCCGCTCGACCATCGGCTCGGACGGCATGTCGGCGTACACCTGGTCCCCGGCGAGGAAGAGGGCGTCGGGCCACGCCGAGCGGTCGCCGTCGGCGCGCACCTGCTCGGCCATCCGCTCGGCCATCGCGACCAGCGCGTCCGCGCCGAAGGTGCGCAGCGCGTCGGTGTCGAAGGGCGCCGTGCGGCGGCAGGAGCCGAAGGCGAGGCGCACGGTGCCGTCCTGGCGCAGCGTCCGCACGACGCTCGGCGGGTAGGGCGAGTCCGGGGGCGGCCACGCCCGCGTGCCGTCGAGGTGGACGTCGTACTCGTACGTGGACGCCGGCTCCAGGCCGTCGACCTGGACGAGGGCGTAGTGGTGGCCGTGCACCGTCCACGTCCGCGTCCGGGCGCCCAGCACGCTGACCTCGCAGGGGCTGTCGGTCTCCACCCAGACGGTCGCGCGCCGCTCGTCGACGTACCGCAGCAGCGGTCCGAGGAGCAGCCGCGGCGCTGGGGTCGCCGTCGGGGGCTGCGTCACGTGAGCACGCTAACGCCGCCGGGCCCGTGCGGCGTGCTGGTCCGCGCGTTAGCGTGACGCCGTGTTCGCCGTCTACGCCGCCAGCCAGTCCGCCGACGACCCGCTGAGCGGTCTCGTGGTCGGGGAGCGCCCCGCCCCGGAGGTCCCGCAGGGGTGGTCCCGCGTCCGGGTCCGTGCCGCCAGCGTCAACCACCACGACGTGTGGAGCCTGCGGGGCGTCGGGCTCCCGGCCGAGCGGCTGCCGATGGTCCTCGGGTGCGACGCCGCGGGCATCGACGACGACGGCAACGAGGTCGTCGTGCACTCCGTGGTGTCGAGCCCGGACTGGGTGGGCGACGAGACCGAGGACCCCCGCCGGTCGCTGCTGTCGGAGGTGCACCAGGGCACGTTCGCCGACGAGGTGGTCGTCCCCTCGCGCAACCTCGTGCCCAAGCCCGCGGAGCTGTCCTTCGAGGAGGCGGCCTGCATGCCCACCGCGTGGCTGACCGCCTACCGGATGCTCTTCACCAAGTCCGGCCTGCAGCCCGGTGGCACGGTGCTCGTCCAGGGCGCCGGTGGGGGAGTCGCCACCGCGCTCGTGGTGCTCGCCGCGGCCGCCGGCTACCGGGTCTGGGTCACCAGCCGCGACGAGGACAAGGGACGTCGCGCGGTCGAGCTCGGCGCCGACGCCGCGTTCGGCTCCGGCGAGCGGCTGCCCGAGCGGGTCGACGCCGTGATGGAGACCGTCGGCAAGGCCACCTGGTCGCACTCGCTGAAGTCGCTGCGCCCCGGCGGCACGCTCGTGGTGTCCGGTGCCACCTCCGGGCCGGACCCGTCCGCCGACCTCAACCGGGTGTTCTTCCTGCAGCTGAACGTCGTCGGCTCCACGATGGGGACCCGCGACGAGCTGCACCGCCTGCTGCGCTTCTGCGTCGCCAAGGACGTCCGGCCCGTCGTCGACAGCGTCCTGCCGATGGAGCAGGCCGCGGACGGCATCGCGGCCGTGGCCTCCGGCGAGGTCTTCGGCAAGGTCGTCCTGACGCGCTGAGCGCGCGTCCGGTCAGCTCGGCTCCCGGGCGAGCAGGTCCCGGATCTCCTCGCGCGCGGCCGCCAGGACGGCGTCCACCCGTGACGCCTGGGCGGCCGACACCGGTGAGCGCCGCAGCAGGCCCACCACCTCCCCGCGGAACCGCTCCAGCGCCAGCTCGGCCGGGGACGACCCGACCGTGGTCCCGGGCCGTGGGGCGGACCCCGCGACCCGCGACGCCGCCCGGGCGGCCCGGGCCTGCGCCGCGAGCTCGCCGCGCAGGTCGTTGCTCGCCGTCCGGACCTGGTCACGCACCTGGGCGGCCAGCCGGCGCACCGAGGCCGCCAGGTCGGCGTCGAGGTCCGCGAGGTCGTCCTGGCGCGCCCGCACCTCCGCACGGCCGGCGTCGGTGATGCGGTAGACCGCCTTGCGCCCGGAGTCCTCGCGCTCGACCAGGCCCTCCTCCTCGAGCCGCGCGAGCCGCGGGTACACGGTGCCGGCGCTGGGGGAGTACAGCCCCTGGAAGTGGTCCTCCAGGGCGCGGATGACCTCGTACCCGTGCCGCGGGGCCTGGTCCAGCAGCCGCAGCAGGTAGAGGCGCAGCTGGCCGTGCGCGAAGACGGGCGTCATGCGGGCACCCCGTCCGGCCGGGCGCCGTCCGCCTGCAGCAGCGTGACGTCACCGGACACCGTCTTCGCGTGCAGGCTCACCGCGCCGTCGCCGTGGGTCAGGTGCCCCCCGTTGGTGCCCGGGCGGTCCGCGAGCCGCCGGCCGCCGGCGACGACGTGCCCGGACACCGACGTCACGTCGACGGCGAAGCCCGCGTCGGCGGGGATGCGCACCGTGACGTCACCGGACACGGTCGTCGCAGCCAGGGTCGCCGGAGCGCTCGCGAGGTCCACCGTCAGGGAGCCCGAGACGCTCTTCGCCCGCAGGTGCGGCAGCGACGCCGCCTGGACGGTCAGGGAGCCGGAGACCGTGTCCCCCACCAACGGGCCGTGCTGGTCCCTCACCTCGACCGCACCGGAGACGGTCCGAGCCTCGACGAGACCGTGGACGCCGTCGACGACCACCGTGCCGGACACCGTGCGCACCCGGGCCGGGGCGGTCGTGCCCGCCACCAGGCCGTCGGCCGCCACCGTCCCCAGACGGACCTCGACGCCACGGGGGACGGCGATGCTCACCTCCGCGGCGTCGTCCCGGCCGAACGAGGACCGCAGCGCATCGAGCAGGCCCTCCCAGCGCAGCGTGGGGTGGGCGACCTCCAGCACCCCGTCCGACCGGGTCACCACGAGGTCCCGGCCACGGACGGACGCGACCTCCACGCGCACCACGTCCAGCTCGTCGTGGGCGACGACGTCGGCGCGACCGCCGACCAGACGCACCCGCACCTCGCGGGGCGGCGCCTGCGGCCCGCCCACCTCGATCACCCGCGGTCCCGAGACCGTCCACCGCTCCGCCATCGCCCTCGTCCTCCCGCGATACATCGTGTCTGATCACGCTATATCGCGTTTCGAGGCAGGTCAAGATATATCGCGTCGCCGGGTGGCGGGAGAAGGCGGCCGACGGGTCAGGGCCGGGGCAGCCCCAGCCACTCGTACCAGCCGCCGTGCAGCACGAGCCACGCCATCAGCCCGTAGCCGGCCTGCAGCGGGTGGTGGCCGTCGCCGCTGGAGAGGTCGGCGTACCACTGCTCGTGCGCCGCCAACGGCCCGAAGCAGTCCACATAGGGCACGTCCCGGCGGTGGCAGACGTCGGCGAACGCGTCGGCGAGCTCGCCGAGCCGCTCGTTGAGCGCGGCGTCCAGGGTCGGGGGAGGCCCCACGACCATCGTGGGCAGGCCGCGCGCCGCGGCGTCGTCCAGGACGTTGGCCAGGTTCAGCCGGCTGCGAGCCAGGGACTGCCCCTGCCTGAGGTCCGCACCGCCGAGCCCCAGCACCAGCCGGTTGTCGTCACCGGGCCGCCACCGGCGACCGCACTCGGACGACCAGCGCTCGAGCAGGCCGGCGGTGCCCTCACCGGGGACCCCCAGCGGGTACGTCCCCGACGGCGTGACGGAGTCCCAGGGGGTGCGGGCGGCGACCCGGCCGACCCAGCCGAGGGCCTTCGGGTCACCGAGGCCGGCGACCAGCTCGTCGCCGACCACGCAGACCCGCCGCGGCGCAGCCGGCTCCTGCTCGTTCACCTCGTCCTCCCCACCACGTGACGGTCACCCACCGGTGCCGTGCGCTCCCCCCGACGGCCTCCTCGTCCCACCGGGCCGCTCACTCGTCGTCGTCGTCCAGCCGGGCCAACCACGTCGCCAGGCGCTCCACCGGTGTCTCGAACTCGGGGTTGAGGTCGACGAAGGTCCGCAGCTGCTCGGCGAGCCACGCGATCGACACCTCCTCCTCGCCCCGGCGGGCCTGCAGCTCCTCGATGCCGCGGTCGGTGAAGTACATGCGCGCACCCTAGTCCGGTGCGGGGTGCGCGCCCGCGTCCGGCTCGCGGGCGTCCCGGGGCGGGCCCTCCGGACACCACGGTGCCCGCGCCGCCGGGCGGCGCGGGCACCGGGTGCGGCGCGGGTCAGCGGGCGAAGGCGCGTCCCACCAGCTCCGCCTGCTCGGCCTGGTGCTTCTTGCTGGAGCCGGTCGCGGGCGAGGCCGACGCCGGGCGGGAGACGACCCGGACCCTGCGGTCGACCAGGCCCTTGCCGAACAGGTTGAGCGCCATGAACGGCCACGCGCCCTGGTTCTCCGGCTCCTCCTGGACCCAGACCAGCTCGGCGTCCCCGAACGGCGCGAGCGCCGCGGCGAACGACTCCTCGTCGAGCGGGTGGAGCTGCTCGACGCGCACGATCGCGGTGCGCTCGTCATCGACCTTCGCCCGGTGCGCCAGCAGGTCGTAGTAGACCTTGCCGGTGCACAGCAGCACCCGGTCGACCTTCTTCGCCTGCTCGGCGTCGGCGTACTGCTCGCCGATGACCGGCTGGAAGCCGCCCTCGGTGAAGTCCTCCACGTCGGACGCCGCCGCCTTGAGACGCAGCATCGACTTCGGCGTGAAGACCACGAGCGGGCGGCGGGGCCGGGCGTAGGCCTGGCGGCGCAGCAGGTGGAAGTACGACGCGGGCGTGGAGGGCATCGCGACGGTCATGTTCTCCTCGGCGCACATCTGCAGGTAGCGCTCGATGCGCGCGGAGGAGTGGTCCGGCCCCTGGCCCTCGTACCCGTGCGGCAGCAGCAGGACCACCGAGGAGCGCTGCCCCCACTTCTGCTCGGACGAGGAGATGAACTCGTCGACGATGGACTGCGCGCCGTTGGCGAAGTCGCCGAACTGCGCCTCCCACAGCACCAGGGCGTCGGGGCGCTCGACGGAGTACCCGTACTCGAAGCCCATCGCCGCGAACTCGGACAGCAGCGAGTCGTACACCCAGAACCGCGCCTGGTCCTTCGACAGGTACAGCAGCGGCGTCCACTCCTCGCCGCTGGTCTTGTCGGTGAGCACCGCGTGCCGCTGCACGAACGTGCCGCGGCGCGAGTCCTGGCCGGCCAGGCGGACGGGCACGCCCTCCATCACCAGGGAGCCGAAGGCGAGCAGCTCGCCGTAGCCCCAGTCGATGCCCCCGTCGCGCGACATCTGCGAGCGCTTCTCCAGCAGCTGGCGCAGCTTCGGGTGGACGACGAAGCCCTCGGGCGGCGACACGTGGGAGTCGCCGATCCGCTTGATGACCTCGAGCGGGACGGCGGTGCGGCGGGGGGCGGTCGGCTGCGCCGCGTCGTCCGCGCGCTGGGCGTCGGGCTGCTCGAGCCCACCGGGCCCGTCGGCGCCGTCGTGGCCGCGCGCCTCGCTGCCCGACGTGCTCGCGCGGGTCTCGGCGAAGACGCGCTCGAGCTGCTCCTGGTAGTCCTTGAGCGCCGACTCGGCCTCCTCGACCGTGATGTCGCCGCGGCCGATGAGGGACTCGGTGTAGAGCTTGCGGACGCTGCGCTTGTTCTCGATGAGCGAGTACATCAGCGGCTGGGTCATCGAGGGGTCGTCGCCCTCGTTGTGACCGCGACGCCGGTAGCAGACCAGGTCGATGACGACGTCCTTGTCGAACGCCTGGCGGAACTCGAACGCCAGCCGGGCGACCCGCACGCAGGCCTCCGGGTCGTCGCCGTTCACGTGGAAGATCGGCGCCTGGATCATCTTGCCGACGTCGGTGCAGTACACCGACGAGCGCGACGAGGTCGGGGCCGTGGTGAAGCCGACCTGGTTGTTGATGACCACGTGCACCGTGCCGCCGGTGCGGTAGCCGCGCAGCTGGGAGAGGTTGAGGGTCTCGGCCACCACGCCCTGGCCGGCGAAGGCGGCGTCGCCGTGCAGCAGGACCGGCAGGACGGGGAAGCTGGTGCCGCCGAGGTCGATGCGGTCCTGCTTGGCGCGGACGATCCCCTCGAGCACGGGGTTGACCGCCTCGAGGTGCGAGGGGTTCGCCGCCAGGTAGACCTTGGTGGTCTGCCCCGACTCGGCGGTGAAGGTGCCCTCGGTGCCGAGGTGGTACTTCACGTCGCCGGAGCCCTGGACGCTGCGCGGGTCCTGGGCGCCCTCGAACTCCCGGAAGATCTGGCCGTAGCTCTTGCCGGCGATGTTCGCGAGCACGTTCAGGCGCCCGCGGTGCGGCATGCCGACGCAGGCCTCGTCCAGCCCGGCGTCCGCGGCCTCGGACAGCAGGGCGTCCAGCAGCGGGATGACGGACTCGCCGCCCTCGAGGCTGAAGCGCTTCTGGCCGACGAACTTGGTCTGCAGGAACGTCTCGAACGCCTCGGCAGAGTTCAGCCGCCGCAGGATCCGCAGCTGCTCGTCGCGGTCCGGCTTCGCGTACGGGCGCTCGACGCGCTCCTGGATCCAGGCGCGCTGCTCGGGGTCCTGGATGTGCATGTACTCGATGCCGACGGTGCGGCAGTACGAGTCGCGCAGGACGCCGAGGATGTGCCGCAGCTTCATCACCGGCTTGCCGCCGAAGCCGCCCGTGGGGAACTCGCGGTCCAGGTCCCACAGGGTCAGGCCGTGGGTCTGGATGTCCAGGTCGGGGTGGCGGCGCTGGCGGTACTCCAGCGGGTCGGTGTCGGCCATCAGGTGGCCGCGCACGCGGTAGGCGTGGATCAGCTCGACGACGCGCGCGGTGCGACCGATCTCGTCCTGCTCGTCGATCGAGATGTCGCGCACCCAGCGGACGGGCTCGTAGGGGATCCGCAGCGAGTGGAAGATCCGGTCGTAGAACTCCTCCTCGCCGAGGAGGAGCTGGTGCACCATCCGCAGGAAGTCACCGGACTGGGCGCCCTGGATGATGCGGTGGTCGTACGTGGAGGTCAGCGTCATCACCTTGCTGACCCCGAGGCGGGCGAGCGTCTCCTCCGACGCGCCCTGGTACTCGGCGGGGTACTCCATCGCGCCGACGCCGATGATGGCTCCCTGGCCCTTCATCAGTCGGGGCACGGAGTGGACCGTGCCGATGGTGCCGGGGTTCGTCAGGCTCAGGGTCGTGCCGGCGAAGTCCTCCACGGTGAGCTTGCCGGCGCGGGCGCGCCGGACGACGTCCTCGTAGGCCGCCCAGAACTGGGCGAAGTCCATCGTGTCGGCGTTCTTGATGCTGGGGACGAGGAGCTGGCGGGTCCCGTCGTCCTTGGCCAGGTCGATGGCGATGCCCAGGTTGACGTGGGCCGGCTTGATCACGCCCGGCTTGCCCTCGACCTCGGTGTAGCCGTAGTTCATCTCCGGCATGGCCTTGAGCGCCTGCACGAGCGCGAACCCGATGATGTGGGTGAACGAGACCTTGCCACCCCGGGCGCGGGCGAGGTTGGAGTTGATGACGATCCGGTTGTCGACCAGCAGCTTGGCCGGGACGGCGCGCACGCTCGTGGCCGTGGGGACCTCGAGGCTGGCCTCCATGTTGGTCACCACGCGGGCCGCGGGGCCGCGCAGGCGGACGGTCTCCTCCGTCCGCTCGTCCTCGGCCTTGCGGTTGGCCGCCTTCGCCGGCGGGGGCTTCGGCAGGTCCGCGGCCACGGGCCGGGGGTCGATCGCGATGTCGTCGGGGGTGCGGGCCGGTGCCGGGGGCTGCGCCTTCGGGGTGGGGGCCGGGCCGGAGGGCGCGGCCGCCGGGCGCGGCGCCCCGTCCCCCTGCGGCGCCCGGTCCTCCTGCGGCGCCGGCGCCTCGTCCGTGCCGCGGGCCGGCGCGGGGGCGCCCGACGTCCCGGCGCCCTGCGTCGCGTCTCCGGCGTCTCCCGCGTCCCCGGCCTCGCGGTCGTCCCCTCCGGCACCGTCCGCCGGGGACTGCGCCCGCCGGTCCTGCCTCGCCCCGCCGCTGCCGGTGTCGTGGGGGGTGAAGTCGGCGAAGAACTCCCACCAGGCCGGGTCGACGGACTCCTTGTCCTCGAGGTAGCGCTGGTAGAGCTCGTCGACGAGCCACTCGTTCGGACCGAAGACCGCCGCAGGGTCCGTGCCCTGGGAGGAACCGGGCCGCGAGCTGGGGACGGGGGACTGTGACACGGCGAGGATCGCCCTCTTCCATCCATCGTGGGTCGACGCGTCACGGCACGGGTGACGCCGGGTCCAACCCTAGTCCAGCACGCGTCCGCGGACGCGGCAGGTCGCCCGCGGGGCGGAACGCTCCGCGGGCGACCTGTCACTGTCCGTGTCCTACGGCGACGGCCGTCAGGTGACGTCGCGGCGCAGCGTGGACGCGGCACCCAGACCGGCGGACAGGAGCGCGTAGCCGAGCAGGACCAGCAGCCCGCCCCACCACGGGAGGATCTCCGCGCTGACCCCGTCGACCTCCTGGGTGACGGGCGTGAGCATCGCGTTCGTCGCGCTGCTCGGCAGCCACTTGAGCAGGTCCGGGCCCCACGACACGAAGCTGAGGGCGATCGTGGCGACGAACTCGACGAAGATGAAGCCGACCCCGACGAGGATCGCGACCACCTGGTTGCCGAGCAGCGTGCCGAGCCCGATGCCGATCAGGCCCCACAGCACGAAGCCGAGGAGGGCGAAGGCCAGGGCCCGGGGGAGCCCCTCGGCGCCGAGGTTCAGCTCCTGCCCGCGTGCCGCGAGGATCGCGACCGTCACGGCGACGGAGGCCAGCAGGGCCAGCGTCCCGTACAGCAGGGCGTAGACGCTGGTGGCTCCCCACTTGGCCAGCACCACGCGGTGCCGGTGCGGTGTCGCCAGGAACGTCGGCGTCACGGTCTGGTGCCGGTACTCGCCGCTGACCACGAGGACGCCGAGCACGAGCGTGAAGGCGTACCCGAACGAGGTGAGCGCGGTGGTGTACACGGTGCGTGCCATCGCGTCGTCGGTCATCGGCGGGACGACCGCGCCGCCCGCCTCGGCGCCGAGGTCGGCGCCGACGAAGAAGGCGTTCGGCAGCGACCACAGCACCGCCCACACCAGCAGCCCGATGAGCATGCCCCACCACACCCGCGTGGTGCGGATCTTGAGCATCTCGGTCGACAGCAGCGCGGTCATCGCGCGACCTCCTCGGTCCGGTGGGTGGTGGCCTCGGCCGAGGCGCCGACGTCGTGGCCGCCGCCGGGGGGCGCGGGCTGAGCCGGGGTGCCCGCCGGCGGACCGCCCGAGGTCAGGGCGAAGAACGTCGACTCCAGGTCCGACCCCACCCGGGTGAGCTCGTGCAGCTCGACGCCCGCCGCGAAGCAGGCGTGCCCGACCGCGGCCGGGTCCAGCCCGCGCACCACCGTCGTGCCGGGGGTGGACGTGTCCAGGTCCCAGCCGCTGCGGGCGGCCAACGCGACCAGCGCCTGCGGGTCGGCCGCCAGCACGCGGACGCCGGAGCGCGCCTCGCGCTCGAGGTCGGCCAGGGTCGACTGCCGCACCAGGCGGCCACGGCTGATGATCACCACGTCGTCCACCGTCTGCTGCACCTCCGACAGCACGTGGCTGGACACCAGCACCGTGCGCCCCTCCGAGGCGAGGTGGCGCAGGAAGCCCCGCAGCCACCGGATGCCCTCGGGGTCCAGGCCGTTGGCCGGCTCGTCGAGCACCAGCACCCGCGGGTCGCCGACGAGGGCCGAGGCGAGCCCGAGCCGCTGGCGCATGCCGAGCGAGAAGCCCCCGGCCCGCCGGCGGCCCGCGCCGGCCAGCCCGACGAGGTCGAGCAGCTCGTCCACGCGGGCGTCCGACGCGCCCGAGGTGCGGGCCAGCACGCGGAGGTGGTCTCGCGCCGTCCGGCCGGGGTGGAAGCTGCTGGCCTCCAGGGCGGCACCGACGACCCGCTGCGGGGCCTGCAGGTCGGCGTAGCGGACGCCGTCCACCGTCGCGGTGCCCGAGGTCGGGGTCACCAGACCGAGCAGCATCCGCAGCGTCGTGGTCTTGCCGGCCCCGTTCGGGCCGAGGAAGCCGGTGACGCGGCCGGGGGAGACGTCGAAGGTGAGGTCGTCGACGGCGAGCACGTCGCCGAAGCGCTTGGTGAGGCCGCGGACGGCGATCCTGCCGTCACCCACGCGGTCGTCAGGTGTGTGCATGGTGCCCAGTCTGGCGGGCGGCAGGGCGAACGTCGTCACCCCGCTGACTGACCCGGCGGCTCCCCCCGCGGGATGATCGACGTCGACGGTCGGCGTGAGGCACCGGCCGGCGGCTCACTCGACCGGGTCGACCTGGGGGATCTCGGCCGTCGCGGGGCGGCTGGTCAGCCCCGGGGGGACCACGACGGCGATCCGGCACCCCGCGTCCGAGTCGGCCACCTCGATCGTCCCGCCGTGGAGCTCGACGGCCCAGCGGGCGATCGCCAACCCCAGGCCGGTGCCGCCCGTGCCGCCGGTGCCGTCCCCGGGACCGCCCCGGTGGAACCGCTCGAACACCCGCTCGCGGTCGGCGGGCGCGATCCCCGGTCCCTCGTCGACGACGTCGAGCCGCACGCCGCCCCCCTCCTTCGACGGCAGCCGGCGCGCGAGCACCTGCACCCGTCCGCCGGTCGGGGAGTGCCGGGAGGCGTTGTCGAGCAGGTTGGCCACCACCTGGTGCAGTCGGGCCGGGTCGGCGCGGGCCAGCAGGTCCGGCGGCTGGACGTCGACGTGCCAGCTGACGTCGCGGTCCGCGCCGGCCGCGACCAGCCGGGCCGAGGCCACGGCGTCCTCCAGGAAGGGCCGGACCGACACGTCCTCCACCTCCAGCGGCACCACGCCCGCCTCCAGCCGGGACAGGTCGAGCAGCTGGGTGACGAGCAGGCCCAGCCGCTCGGTCTGCGCCAGCGCCGCCTCCAGCGTCTGCGGGTCCGGCTCGGTGACGCCGTCGACGAGGTTCTCCAGCTGGGCGTGCAGCGCCGTGACGGGGGTGCGCAGCTCGTGGCTGACGTTCGCCACCAGCTCGCGGCGCTGGCGGTCGGCGGTCTCCAGGTCCTCCGCCATCCGGTTGAACGCGTGCGCGAGCTGGCCCACCTCGTCGCGGCTCGTCGCGCGCACCCGGCGGCTGTAGTCGCCGGTGGCCATCGCCCGTGCCGCCGCGGTCATCTCCCGCAGCGGTGAGGTCATCCCGCGGGCCAGCAGCTGGGTGACCGCGAGCGCCACCACCACCGCCGCCGGCACGGTCCACCGCGGGCCCACCGCGTGGTGCAGGCCCTGCCAGACCACCAGCGCGGCGACCGTCACCGTCGCCGCGACGAGCAGCCCGAGCTTGGTCTTCAGGGACCGGACCTGGTCCAGCGGCCGCAGGTCGACCAGACCGTGCCGCGGCCCTTGGCGGGCGCCGTGCTCGGTCACGGCGCCTCGACGGGCTCCAGGGCGTACCCCACCCCGTGCACGGTCCGGATCACCTCCGGCCCGAGCTTGCGCCGCAGGGCCTTCACGTGGCTGTCGACCGTCCGGGTGCCGGAGGCGTCCACCCAGTCCCACACCTGCTCGAGCAGCCGCTCGCGGGACAGGACGGTGCGCGGCTCCTCGGCCAGGCAGACCAGCAGGTCGAACTCGGTGGGGGTCAGGTGCACCTCGTCGCCGCGGCGGCGGACCCGACGCTGCCCCCGGTCGACCACGAGGTCGCCCAGCACCAGCGTGGCGTCGCCGGCGCCGCGGCCGGCGACCGCGCGCGCCCGCTCCACGCGACGCAGCAGGGCCCGCACGCGGGCGACGAGCTCGCGCATGGAGAACGGCTTGGTCATGTAGTCGTCGGCGCCCACGCCGAGACCGACGAGCATGTCGGTCTCGTCGTCGCGCGCGGTGAGCATGAGCACCGGCACGGGGGAGTCGGCCTGGATCCGCCGGCAGACCTCGAGCCCGTCGATCCCGGGCAGCATGACGTCCAGGACGACGACGTCGGGCCGCATGGTCGCGGCGGCCTCCACCCCGCTCGGGCCGTCGTACACGGCCTGGGCGGTCAGGCCCTCCGCGCGCAGCCGGGTGACGACCGCGTTCGCGATCGCCGGCTCGTCCTCGACGACGAGCACCACCGGCCGCCGTCCGCCCGCCTGCTCGGGGTCCGCCGACGGCCGGACCCGGTCCCCGCCCGCACCCTCGCCTCGCCTCGTCGCCACCCGACCACCTTACGGACGACGGCGCGCGGCCGGCGCGCCCGCGGCGCCGCCTCCCGGCGGGTCCGGTGGGGCCCTCGTGGAGATCGTGTGCCCGCCTCCGCGGGCGGCTGCGCCGGACCTCGCGGCGCTACCGTGGTCGCTCGTGCGGTTCCTCGACGGGCAGCGTCCCGACCACGACCTGACGTACTCCGACGTCTTCCTGGTGCCCTCGCGCTCCGACGTCACCTCCCGCCTCGACGTGGACCTGTCCACCGACGACGGCACGGGCACCACCCTGCCCGTGGTCGTGGCGAACATGACGGCGGTCTCGGGACGGCGGATGGCCGAGACGGTCGCCCGCCGCGGCGGGCTCGCCGTCCTGCCGCAGGACACGCCCCTCGACGTCGTCGCCGACGTCGTGTCCTGGGTCAAGGGCCGCCACCGCGTGTGGGAGACGGCGCTGACGGTCCGCCCCGGGGACACGGTCACCGACGCGCTGCACCTGATCCCCAAGCGGGCGCACGGGGCGGTCGTCGTCGTGGACGCCGAGGAGCGGCCGCTCGGCGTCGTCGCCGAGGCCGACTGCACCGGCGTGGACCGGTTCACCCAGGTGCAGGAGGTGATGACGCCGCACCCCCTGACGGTCGACGCCTCGCTGGTGGAGGACCGGCCCCCGGGCGACGACGGCCTCGAGCAGGTCTTCGCCGCCCTCGCCGGCGCCCACCGCTCCTTCGCGCCCGTCGTGCGCGAGGGGCGGCTCGTCGGGGTCGTCACCCGGACCGGCTGCCTGCGCTCGCGGATCTACGCCCCGGCGGTGGACGCCCGCGGCCGGCTGCGCGTCGGCGTCGCCGTCGGCATCAACGGCGACGTCGCCGGCAACGCCGCGGCGGTCCTCGAGGCCGGTGCGGACGTGCTCGTCGTCGACACCGCCCACGGCCACCAGGACAAGATGCTCGCGGCCCTGCGGGCCGTGCGCGCGCTCGACCCGGGCGTGCCCGTCGTCGCGGGCAACGTGGTCACGGCGCAGGGGGTGCGGGACCTCGTGGCCGCCGGCGCCGACGTCGTCAAGGTCGGCGTCGGGCCGGGCGCCATGTGCACCACGCGGATGATGACGGCGGTCGGCCGGCCGCAGTTCTCCGCCGTCCTGGAGTGCGCCGCGGCCGCGCGCGAGGTCGGGGCGCACGTGTGGGCGGACGGCGGGGTGCGCCACCCGCGCGACGTCGCGCTGGCCCTCGCCGCCGGCGCCTCCCAGGTGATGGTCGGCTCGTGGTTCGCCGGCACCTACGAGAGCCCCGGCGACCTCATGACCGACGCCCAGGGCCGCCGGTACAAGGAGAGCTTCGGGATGGCGTCGGCGCGTGCCGTGGCCGCCCGCACCCGGGCCGACTCGCCGTTCGACCGCGCCCGCAAGGCGCTGTTCGAGGAGGGCATCTCCAGCTCCCGGATGGTGCTGGACGCCCAGCGGCCCGGGGTGGAGGACCTGCTGGACCAGATCACCTCGGGGGTGCGCAGCGCGTTCACGTACGCGGGGGCGCGCACGGTGGCGGAGTTCGCCGAGCGGGCCGTGGTCGGCGTCCAGTCCAGCGCCGGGTACGAGGAGGGCCGGCCGCTGCCGTCGGGGTGGTGACCGGGCGGACGGGGTGCCCACCGGCGCCCGGCGCGCCGTAGGATCCTGCTCGCGATGAACGGATCACATCCCCCGCCGGACCCCGCCCCCTCACGAACCGGCGCCCCGGCCGGAGGCCACCGGTGCTGACCGAGTGGCTGCTGGTCGGGGTCGGTGTCCTGCTGACGCTCGGCACGGGCGTCTTCGTGGCGGCCGAGTTCTCCCTGGTCACCGTCGACCGCCCCAGCGTGGAGCGGGCCGCCCGGGAGGGCGACGCCGGGTCCGGTCGCGTGCTGGCCGGGCTGCGCACCCTGTCCACGCAGCTGTCCGGGGCCCAGGTCGGGATCACCCTGACCACCCTGCTCGTCGGCTTCCTCGTCGAGCCGTCGGTGTCACGGCTGCTGGCCGGCCCCCTGGCGTCGGCCGGTGTGCCCGCCTCGGCCGTCGGCCCGACCAGCGTCGGGCTGGGCATGGCCCTGGCCACGGGCGTCTCGATGGTGCTCGGCGAGCTGGTGCCGAAGAACCTCGCGCTGTCCGTCCCGCTGGCGACGGCCCGGTGGTCGGTGCCCCTGCAGCGTGCCTTCACCTGGTCGACGCTGCCGCTCATCCGGACCCTGAACGGCAGCGCGAACCGCGTCCTGCGCGCGTTCGGCGTGGAGCCGCAGGAGGAGCTGTCCAGCGGCCGGTCGCCGGACGAGCTGGCGGCGCTGGTCCGCCGCTCCGCGGAGGTCGGCACGCTGGACGCCGGGACGGCCACGCTCCTGGAGCGGACGCTCGGCTTCAGCCGGCACACCGCCGTCGACGTGATGACGCACCGCGTCGAGATGGAGAGCGTGCGGCGGGACGAGTCGGCGGCCGACGTGGTGCGGCTGGCGCGGCGGACCGGGTTCTCGCGGTTCCCCGTGATCGACCAGGACGTGGACGACGTGGTGGGCGTCGTGCACGTCAAGAAGGCGATCGCCGTCCCGCACGACAAGCGCGAGGAGGTGCCCGCGGGGGCGCTGATGAGCGAGGCCCTGCGGGTGCCGGAGACGATCCGCCTCGACCCCCTGCTGGCCGAGCTGCGGGCCCAGGGGCTGCAGCTCGCCGTCGTCGCCGACGAGTACGGCGGGACCGCGGGTGTGGTCACCCTGGAGGACCTGGTCGAGGAGATCGTCGGCGAGGTCGCCGACGAGCACGACCGCTCGCGCGCCGGGGCACGCCGGCTGCGCGACGGCGCGTGGATGCTGCCGGGTTCCACGCGCCCGGACGAGGCCCGCGAGCGCCTCGGGGTCGACGTCCCCGACTCGGCCGCCTACGAGACGCTCGGCGGGTTCGTCATGGCCCGGCTGGGGCGCGTCCCGGCCGTGGGCGACGAGGTGCACGCGCCCGGCGGGGTGCTCAGCGTGGTGCGGATGGACGGGCACCGGGTCGACCGGGTCCGGCTGCGGCCGCTGCCGCGCGCGACGACGCCGACACCGGACGGCGGCGTGCCGGCACCGGTGACGGTCACGCGCGGCGGGCCCGGGGACGACCGCCCCCGAGCCGCCGACCCGGCCAGCATGTCCGTGCCGCCGGGTGGCGCGACCGGTGACGCGACGGGTGGGCCCCCCGGCAGCCACCGGGGCCCGCGCCGCGGGCGCACCGCGCACGGGGGTGCGGCGTGAACGACTGGTGGGGACTCGGCGTGGGCCTCGTCCTGCTGCTGGGCAACGCGTTCTTCGTCGGCGCCGAGTTCGCCGTCATCTCCGCCCGGCGCTCCCAGGTCGAGCCGCGGGCCGCGGCCGGCAGCCGCGCGGCGCGCACCACCCTGTGGGCGATGGAGCACGTCTCGCTGATGCTGGCCTGCGCCCAGCTGGGGATCACCGTCTGCTCCCTGGGCCTGGGCGCCGTCGCCGAGCCGGCGCTGGCCCACCGCCTCGAGCCGGTGCTGCACGCGGCCGGCCTGCCCGACGGCCTGCTGCACCCGATCGCGTTCGCGCTGGCCCTGACCGTCGTGGTCTACCTGCACGTCGTCGTCGGCGAGATGGTGCCGAAGAACCTCGCCCTGGCCGGCACGGACCGCGTCGCCCTGGTGCTGGCCCCCGCCCTCGTGGGTGTGGCCAGGGTGCTGTCCCCGGTCATCCGCGCCCTGAACGCGGTCGCCAACGGGGTGCTGCGCCTGTTCCGGGTGGAGCCGAAGGACGAGGTCGCGTCCGCGTACACCGTCCAGCAGGTGCACAGCATCGTCGACGAGTCCCACCGCGAGGGCCTGCTGGAGGAGCAGCACGGGCTCCTGACCGGCGCGCTGCAGTTCAGCGACCGGGTGGCCGGCGACGTCATGGTCCCGGTGGCCGACGTCGTCACCCTGGTCCGCGGGGCGACCCCCGAGGACGTGGAGCGGCTGGTCGCGCGGACCGGCTTCAGCCGCTTCCCCGTCGCCGGGCAGGACGGGGAGCTGGTCGGCTACCTGCACCTCAAGGACGTCCTGTACGCCGAGGACGACGAGCACGACCGGTCCGTCCCCGACAAGCGGCTCCGCTCGCTGGTCAACGTGGGCGTCGACGACGAGGTGGAGGACGCGCTGGCGGCGATGCAGCGCAGCGGTGCCCACCTGGCGCGCGTCCTGGACGGCGCCGGCCGCGAGCTGGGCGTGCTCTTCATGGAGGACGTGCTCGAAGAGCTCATCGGCGAGGTCGTCGACGCCACCCAGCGTGGCGGGCCGGTGACCCGGACCGGAACCGACCGGGGGGTTTGATGGCCCCCAGGCGTTCCGTTACGATCACGTGACTTCGCCCGCCGGGTTCCCGGTGGGCGCGACCGTGCCGGACGCCGCGACTGATCGCCCTCGGGAGGCAGGACTCGTGCTACCGCCGCAGGCAGACGGGACCACCCGTCGGAGCGCGGACGTCGGGTACCCGCACGCCGGTTCGGACCCGTTCGCGTCCGAACCGGCGGACCGTCCGCTGTCGGCCACGATGACGCGGCGCGAGTACCGCGCCTACCTCGCCTCGCTCGAGGCCCAGGAGGCGCCGGACGAGCAGCCGCCGTCGGCCGGAGACGGTCAGGGTGCCGCCACGGACGCCTGGGAGCAGGGCGTGCCCGGTTCGTCGGTGTCCGACTCGTCGGCCGGGTACCGCTACGAGCCCCTCGTCTACGCCTTCGACCGCCCGCCGTCCGGCGCCGACGCCGACACGTCGTGGTCCGACGCCGGCGGGGACGCGCACGGAGGGTGGACGGAGCCCGGCGCCTGGTCCGACGAGGCGTCGGGGACCGCCTGGTCGAGCAGTGGCTCCTCGGACTGGTCGAGCACGTCGGACTGGTCCCGCAGCACCGACTGGGCCGGCAGCGAGTGGTCCGGCGACGACCGGTCCGGCAGCGAGTGGTCCGGCAGCGAGTGGTCCGGCGACGACCGGTCCGGCAGCGACTGGTCCACCACCGGGGAGCCCGACGCCACCGCGGCGGCCGAGCCCGGCTGGGCCGACGGTGTCCAGGGGACGTGGGTCCCCGACGCCCCGCCCGCCGCGGACGGGTGGGAGACCACGGACGCCACCTCGTCCGCGGTGCGCTTCGACACGCTGCCCGCCGAGGCGGCAGGGTTCGACGTCGAGGACGACGTCTACGCGCAGGCCTACCGCGACGCCTCCTACGACCAGCCGTCCTACCAGCAGGGCAGCTACGAGCCCGACCCCTACGCGGGCAGTCCCTACGAGGGGCTCGCCGGCACGAGCGGGAGCGCCTGGGCCGACGACGCCTGGGTCGACGCCGGCGTCGCCGACGACGAGCGCTGGGCCGCGGGCCCGCTGGACGGCGGCTCCACCGGCGACTCCGTCGGCGAGGACCTGCTGGACGAGGACCTGCTGGACGAGGAGCTGCTGGACGAGGAGCTGCTGGGTGAGGACCCGGCGGACGACGACCCGGCGGACGACGGGGCCGGCCCGGGCGGGTTCGTGGCCGACGACCCCGAGGGCTGGTCCTCCGGGACGGACTGGGACGCGGTCGACTGGACCGCGCCGGCCGGCACCGAGCTGGACGAGGCCGCCGGGCTGAGCCGTCGGGAGGTGCGGGCGCACCAGGCGCAGGCCGAGGCCGCGCGGATCGCGGAGCTGCGCCGGGCCCGTCGCGCCCGGGCGGCCGCCTGGACGGGCCAGCTGCCGCGGGTCGGCATCGTCGGGGCCCTCGGGCTGGCGACCGTCGTCGCGCCGATGACCGGTGACCAGCCGCGCGGTGGCGGGGAGACCTCGCAGACCGTCGCCCAGCGGGTCAGCGAGGTCAGCGAGCCCGTGCAGGACGCGGCCTCCCTGTCCGCCGAGGCGCTGCTGGCGGCGAGCGACTTCCGCGTCGTCCCCGAGCTGCCTGCCGGCGGGGAGGCCCTGCGGGTCGGCACCGGTGCGGCGCTGAGCCTGGACCAGCTGACCGCGAGCCGCCAGGAGGCCGAGCGGGCCAGCCGCGACCTCGGCCGCCCGATCCTGCCCGGGTGCGACGGCGTCGTGCGCGAGACGGGAGCGGCGAACGGCCGGCTGAACCTGGACGACCTGTGCGAGCTGTGGAAGCCGGGCCACCACCTGCGCGCCGACGCCGCCGTCGCCTTCGCGGAGCTGAACGCCGCGTACACCGAGGCGTTCGGCGAGCCGATCATGATCACCGACTCGTACCGCTCGTACGCCGCGCAGGTCAGCGTGCGCAACCGCAAGCCGGGCCTGGCCGCGCGGCCCGGCACGAGCGAGCACGGCTGGGGCATGGCCGTGGACCTCGGTGGCGGCATCCAGAACGGCGGCTCGCGGTACCGGTGGATGAGGGAGAACGCGCCCCGGTTCGGCTGGGACAACCCGGCCTGGGCCCGCTCGGGTGGCAGCGGCCCCTACGAGCCCTGGCACTGGGAGTACACCCCCTCCAACGGCTGAGACCGGGCGCCGCGTCGCGCCCCGGGAGCCCGGCTCACGGCGGGCCACCCCGCGGTTCGGGGGAGCCCGCGGACCCTGCTAGGCTCCTCACCGCCGCGGCGCACCAGGTCGCGGTCAGCACCGCCCCCGTAGCTCAGGGGATAGAGCACCGCCCTCCGGAGGCGGGAGCGCAGGTTCGAATCCTGCCGGGGGCACCACGCGGTCAGACGACGGAGCGGTCTGATGACGGACGCGGGACGGGCCGGACCCCAAGGGGTCCGGCCCGTTCCGCGTCCCCAGGCGGGTCAGGCGCCCGCAGCGGCGGCTTCGGCGACGGTGCGCCGCAGCTCGCGCTTGAGGACCTTCATGCTCGGCCCGAGGGGCAGCTCGTCGACGACCTGCACCCGACGGGGGTACTTGTGCCGCCCGAGGCGCCCCTTCGACCACTCGATGAGCTCCTCCGAGCCCGGCGGGGGCGTCCCGTCCTCACGAGGTGCCAGGACCACCACGGCGCACACCTCCTCGCCGAGCGTCTCGTCCGGCACCCCGATGACCGCGACCTGCGCGACCGCCGGGTGCCGGACCAGGACCTCCTCGACCTCCCGCGGGTAGACGTTGAAGCCGCCGCGGATCACGACGTCCTTCGTCCGGTCCACGATGCGCACGAAGCCGTCGGCGTCGCGGCTGCCGAGGTCGCCGGTACGGAACCAGCCGTCCACGACCGCCCGCTCCGTCTCCTCGGGACGACCGAGGTAGCCCGCGAACACGTTGTGCCCGCGGATGACGATCTCCCCCAGCTCGTCGGGGCCGGTCAGCAGCTCGATCCGGTCCTCGACCTCCGGGCGGGCGATCTCGACCTCCACGCCCCACACCGGGTGCCCGACCGTGCCCGGGCGGGTGCCGAAGTGCGGCTGGTTCGTGGTGGCGGTGGGCGACGTCTCGGACAGCCCGTAGCCCTCGTAGACGGTGGCGCCGAAGACCTCGCCGAAGCGCTCCAGGACGGCCACCGGCAACGAGGCCCCGCCGGAGACGCACAACCGCGGACGCGGCAGCTCCGTCGCCCCGGCCGCCGCGTCCAGCAGCGCGATGTACATCGTCGGGACCCCGTGGAACACGGTGACCTGCTCGGCGAGCATCAGCCTGATGGCGTCCGCGCCGGTGAAACGGGGGAGCAGCACCAACGTGGAGCCGAGCCGGAACGCCCCGTTCATCCCCACGGTCTGGCCGAAGCTGTGGAACAGCGGCAGGCAGCCGAGGACGACGTCCTCGTGCCGGGCGTCGTTGGCGTCGAAGACGTTGACGGTCGCGTTGAGCACGAGGTTCAGGTGCGTGAGGACCGCGCCCTTCGGCTGGCCGGTCGTGCCGCTGGTGTACAGGACGACCGCCGGGTCCTCGGCCTCACGGGAGGCGTAGGAGCGCAGCGGCTCGACCGCGGCCGCGAGGTCCTCCAGACGCGGTGCACCGCCGGCGAGGTCCGCCGGGACCCCGAGGGTCACGACCCGGACCCCGGCCGCCTGCGCCGCGGCGACACCGGCGGGCGCGACCGCGCCGTGCACGAGCAGGACGCTCGCCCGGCTGTCGCGCAGCACGTACGCGACCTCCTCGGCGGTGAGCAGCAGGTGCACCGGGACGACGACGGCGCCCGCGGCGAGGACGCCGTAGTAGGCGCGGGGGAAGTCGGTGACGTTGGGGCACATCAGCGCCACCGTCTCGCCGGGCTGCACGCCGAGCTCGCGCAGCGCCGCGCCGTAGGCGCGTGCCTGCAGCCACAGGTCCGCGTAGGACACGCGTTCGTCGCCGAGCACGACGGCGGTCTTGCCGGGGTAGCGGCGGGCCGAGTCGGCCAGCACCGTGGCCAGGGACAGCAGGGTCACGTCGTCCCTCCCACGGGGTAGACGCGCGAGACGGTCTCGGCGACGCACACGGGCTTGTCGCCGCCGTCCGCCTCGATCGTGACGTGCGTGACCAGCTGGTAGCCGCCGGGAACGGGAGTCGCGTCGGCGAGACGGGCGCGGGCGCGGACCCGCCCGCCGACCCGCGAGGGGGCGGGGAAGCGGACCTTCTCCAGGCCGTAGTTGACGCCCATCGCGACCCCGTCGACCGCGTAGAGGTCCTTCATCAGCCGGGGCACGAGCGAGAGGGTCATGTACCCGTGCGCGATGGTGCCGCCGAACGGGCCCTGCGCGGCGCGCTCGGGGTCGACGTGGATCCACTGGTGGTCGCCGGTCGCGTCGGCGAACAGGTCGACGTCGTGCTGCGTGACGTCGTACCAGGGACCGGGGCCGAGCTCCTCGCCGACGGCCGCGACGAGGTCGGAGACGCTGGGGAAGGTCCTCATGCCAGGTGCCCCCCGACCTTGGTGTAGCCGCGCAGCAGGTCGCGCGAGATGATCAGGCGCTGCATCTCGTCGGTGCCCTCGAAGATCCGGTACAGGCGGACCTGGCGGTACCAGCGCTCGATCGGCAGCTCGCGGGTGTAGCCCATGCCGCCGTGGATCTGCAGGACCCGGTCGATGACGTCGTTGACCATCGCGGCGCCGTAGAGCTTGCCCATGGACGAGGCGTGCCGCGCGTCCAGGCCCTGGTCGATCGTCCACGCCGCCCGCAGGACGAGCAGCCGGGCGGCCTCGAGCTGGACCTCGGAGTCGGCGACCATCCACTGGATCGCCTGGTTGGTGGCGATGGGCTTGCCGAACGTGTGCCGGCTGTTGGCGTGGTCGATCGCCATCTGCAGCCCGCGCTCGGCGATGCCGACCGCGTGGGAGGGGATCGTGAAGCGGCCCTTGCCGATCCAGCGCATGCCGAGCTCGAAGCCCTGACCGACCTCGCCGAGGACGTTGCGGCTGGGGACGCGCACGTCCTCGAACACGAGGGAGGCGGGGCCGCCCTCGCCCATGGTGGGGATGAACTCGGACTTCCAGCCCATGTCGCGGTCGACGAGGAAGGCGGTGGTGCCGCCGCCGCGGACGCCCTTCTCCTTGTCGGTGACGGCGACGACGATCGCGAAGTCCGCGTCGTTGCCGTTGGTGATGAAGGTCTTCTCGCCGTTGAGGACCCAGTCGTCACCGTCCCGGCGGGCGGAGAAGGTGATGTTCGCGGCGTCGGAGCCCGCGCCGGGCTCGGTGATCGCGAAGCAGGAGATGCGCTCACCGGCGATGGTGGGCAGCAGGTACTCCTCCTTCTGCGCGTCGTCGGCCTCGAAGAGGATGTTGTCGGCCTCGCCGCCGAAGCGGAACGGGACGAAGGAGCGGCCGATCTCCGTCCACAGCAGCGACTGGGTGACCGCCGGCAGGTCCATGCCGCCGTACTCCTCCGGGGTGGCCAGGCCCCAGAAGCCGAACTCCTTGGCCTTGCGCTGCAGCTCGCGCAGCTCGCTGATCTCCAGACCCGGGCGGTGGCTGCGCTCGCGCAGCAGGACCTCCTGCTCGAGCGGCACCACCTCCTTGCGGATGAAGGCGCGCGCGGTGTCGCGGATCGCCTTCTCCTCCTCGGTGAGCGAGAAGTCCATGACCGTCCCTTCCGGTGGTGGTGCGTGACGTGGTGGTGGGTGACGCGGTGGGTGATGGGGTGGTGGGTCGCTGGGGGAGCGTCAGACGAAGGCGTTGACGCCGGTGAGCGCGCGGCCGATGAGCAGCTGCTGCAGCTGGCTGGTGCCCTCGTACAGGGTCATCACCCGGGCGTCGCGCAGGTACTTGCCGACGGGGTACTCGTCGACGTAGCCGTAGCCGCCGAAGACCTGCAGGGCGTCGTTGGCGGCCCGGACGGCGGCCTCGCTGGCGAACCACTTGGCCATCGACGCCGCCGTCCCGAACGGCTCGCCGCGGTCGACGAGGTCGGCGACGCGCCACGTGAGCAGCCGGGCCGACTCGGCATCGACCGCGACCTGGGCCAGCAGCTGCTGGACCAGCTGGAAGCCGGCGATCGGCCGGCCGAACTGCTGGCGCTCACCGGCGTAGGCGAGGGCGGCGTCCAGGCAGCCCTGGATGATGCCGACGCAGCCCGCGGCCACCGACATCCGGCCCTTGTCGAGGGTGCTCATGGCGATGCGGAAGCCCTCGCCCTCCTCGCCGAGGACCGCGGAGGCGGGCACGCGGACGCCGTCCAGGGTGAGCGCCGCGGTGGCCTGGCCGCGCAGGCCGAGCTTGCCGTGGATCTCGGTGCGCTCGAAGCCGGGGGTGTCGGTCGGGACGAGGAAGGCGGTGACGCCGCGCGCGCCGTCGCCGCCGGTCCGTGCGAAGACGAGCGCGACGTCCGCCCACGTGCCGTTGGTGATGAAGACCTTGGCCCCGTCCAGGACCCAGTCGCGACCGTCCCGGCGCGCCCTCGTGGTCAGGTGAGCGGCGTCCGAGCCGGTGCCGGGCTCGGTCAGCGCGAAGCAGCCGAGCGACTGGCCGGAGCACAACCCCGGCAGCCAGCGCTCCTTCTGCTCCGGCGTCCCGTGCGCGGCGACGGACTTGGCGACCAGACCCAGGGAGACCGACACGATGCCGCGCACCGAGGAGTCACCACGGCCGAGCTCCTCCAGGACGAGGCAGTAGGTCAGGTGGTCACCCCCGGACCCGCCGTCGGCCTCGGGCACGGTCAGGCCGAGGAGGCCGAGGTCACCGAGCTGTTTGACGACGCCGAGGTCGACGGACTCGGCGCGGTCCCACGCGGCGCGGTGGGGGACCACCTCCCGGTCGACGAAGTCGGCGGCGAGACGGCGCACGGCGTGCTGCTCGGGGGTCAGGCTGAGGTCCACGGGCCCTCCAGGTCGGGGGAGGCAGCGGGCGGGGCGTGCCGGCTGCCAGCAAACTAGCGGTGCAAGTTTACGTTCGTCCAGGGTCCCGAGTGCGCCGGCGGGGTCGGGCGGCTGTGGGAGAGTGGCGCCTCGCTCCCGCGTCGCGACCGGGCACGCCGGCTCGCCCGTCCCGTGCGCGCGGGCCGGTCGGACCCGTGGTCACAGGTGGAGGACGAATGGTGCGCCCGCGCACGCCGTTGCTGAGCCGCGAGCGGATCGTCACTGCCGCCACCGCGCTGGTCGACGCCGAGGGGCTGGCCGCGCTGTCCACCCGGCGGCTGGCGGCCGAGCTGGGGGTGCGCGGCCCCTCGCTGTACAACCACTTCGCGACGAAGGACGAGATCCTGGACGCGGTCGCCGACGCCATCTCGGCCAAGGTCGACACCTCCTTCTTCGGGCGGCACGACTGGCGGGTGGCGCTGCGGCTGTGGGGCCGCTCGTACCGCGACGCGCTCGCCGCGCACCCCAACGCCGCGCCGCTGCTGGCCTCCGGGCCCGGACGCCGCCCCGAGGGCCTGGCGATGGCCGACGCCGTCTTCGGCGGTCTCGTCGACGCCGGGTGGCCGCCCGCGCGCGCGACGCACGTCGGCGCGCTGATGCGCTTCTTCGTGGTCGGCTCCTCGGTCGGCTCGTTCGCCCGCGGCTTCCTCGGTGACCCCGGCCTGTACGCCCAGGAGTACCCCCACCTGTCGCAGGCGCACCTGCTCGCCCAGCGCGGCGCCAGCGTGGACGAGGCGGCCTTCGACCTCGGGCTGCGGGCGCTGGTCACCGGGCTGGAGGCCTGGTACGCCGCGAACGTCGGACCGCTGGACCCCCTGTCGTCGCAGGACGAGGCGCTGTAGAGTCCCGCGAAACTTACGGCGGTAGTTTCCTGGCGCGCACCGGTGCGCCGCTGCCCCGGTCCGGGAGGAGCGCTCCGTGGAGCACACGCGCGAGGTCCTGTACTGCGACGGAGCGTGGGTCGACCCGATCGGTGCCGGCACCATCGAGGTCGAGAACCCCACCACCGAGGAGGTCCTGGGGACGGTCCCGCGAGGGGACGCCGCCGACGTCGACCGCGCCGTCCAGGTAGCCCGGCGGGCCCAGCCCGCGTGGGCCGCGCTCGAGCCCGCCGAGCGCGCCGCCCACCTCGGCCGGCTGCACGAGTGCCTGACCGCCCGCGCCGACGAGGTCGCGCGGACCGTCACCCTCGAGCTGGGCACACCCACCAAGGTCTCGCAGAAGGTCCAGGCGGGGCTACCCCTCGCCGTCCTCGGCAGCTACGCGCGGCTCGCGGCCGAGCCGTGGCCCACCGAGGAGATCGGCCACTCGCTCGTGGTGCACGAGCCGGTGGGGGTCGTCGGCGCGATCACCCCCTGGAACTACCCGCTGCACCAGGTCGTCGCGAAGGTCGCGGCCGCCCTGGCCGCCGGGTGCACCGTGGTGCTCAAGCCGGCCGCCATCACCCCGCTCGTCGCCTACGTCCTGTTCGACGCCGTGCACGAGGCCGGCCTGCCCGCGGGTGCGGTGAACCTCGTGACCGGACCCGGGTCCAGCGTGGGCGAGGCCCTGGCCGCCCACCCCGACGTCGACATGGTCTCCTTCACCGGCTCCACCGAGGTCGGCCGCCGCATCGGCGCCGTGGCGGCCGACCGCATCGCCCGGGTCTCCCTGGAGCTCGGCGGCAAGTCGGCCAACGTCGTCCTCGAGGACGCCGACCTCGAGCGCGCCGTCCGCACCGGGGTGGGCAACGCCTTCCTCAACTCCGGCCAGACCTGCACGGCCTGGACGCGGATGCTCGTGCACCGCAGCCGGTACGAGGACGCCCTGGGCATCGCCCGGGCCGCGGCGCAGGCGCACACCGTGGGTGACCCGTTCGACCCCGCGACCCGCACCGGGCCGCTCGCGACCTCGTCGGCGCGCGAGAGCGTCCGCGGGTACGTCGCCAAGGGCCTGTCCGACGGGGCGCGGCTCGTCGCCGGGGGCCTCGACGTCCCCGTGCCCTCGACGGGGTGGTTCGTCGCCCCCACCGTCCTGGCCGACGTCGACCCCGACAGCACCCTGGCGCAGGAGGAGGTCTTCGGGCCGGTCCTGTCCGTCATCCCGTTCGACGACGACGACCACGCCGTCGAGATCGCCAACAACTCCGAGTACGGGCTGGCCGGCGGGGTGTGGTCGGCGGACGCCGACCGCGCCGTCGCGGTCGCGCGGCGGATGCGGACGGGGGCGGTCGACGTCAACGGTGCCGCGTTCAACCCGCTCGCGCCGTTCGGCGGGTACAAGAAGTCCGGCATCGGCCGCGAGCTCGGCCGGCACGGGCTGCTCGAGTTCCTCGAGACGAAGGCGATCCAGCGATGAGCGTGCGGGCGGTGGTGTGCCGCGGCGTCGGCGAGCCGGTGGGCGTGGAGGACGTCGAGCTGCCCGCCGTGGGCCCGGGTCTCGTGCGGGTGCGGATCCGCGCCGCTGGCGTCTGCCACTCCGACCTGTCCCTCGTCAACGGCACCGTCGCGGCCCAGTTCCCGCTCGTGCTGGGCCACGAGGCCGCGGGCGAGGTGGTCGAGACCGGTGAGGGGGTCGACCGGGTGGAGGTCGGCGACCACGTCGTCCTCGACTGGGCACCGGCCTGCCGGGCCTGCTGGTTCTGCGAGCACGGCGAGCCGTGGCTGTGCGAGCGCAGCGGGGCGCCCACCGCCCCGGGCGGCAGGACGTCCGGCGGCGAGCCGCTGCGGGTGGCGCTCGGTCTCGGCGCGCTCGCCGAGGAGGTCGTCGTCGGTCAGGACGCGGTGATCCGCGTGCCGGACGGGCTCGCGTTCCGCGACGCGGCCCTGCTCGGCTGCGCCGTCCTGACCGGCTACGGGGCGGTCACCGAGCAGGCGCGCGTGCGCCACGGCGAGTCCGTCCTCGTGATCGGGCTGGGCGGCGTCGGGCTGTCGGTGGTCGGGGCCGCCGCGGCCGAGGGCGCCGGGGCCGTCATCGCGGTGGACGTCAGCGAGGCCAAGCGCGGGACCGCGCTCGCTGCCGGCGCGACCCACTTCCTCGTCGCCGGGGACGACCTCACCAGGCAGGTCCGTGCCCTGACCGGTGGCCGCGGCGCCGACCACGCCCTCGAGTGCGTCGGACGTGCCGCCACGATCCGCGCGGCCTGGCGGTCGGTGCGGCGGGGCGGCCGGGTGACCGTCGTCGGGATGGGGTCGAAGGACGACGTGGTCCAGCTGAGCGCGCTCGAGGTGTTCCACACGGCGCGCACGCTGTCGTCCAGCGTCTACGGGTCGACGGACACCGAGCTGGGCGTCCCGAGGCTGGCGGACGCGGTCCTGGCCGGCCGGATCGACCTGCACCCGCTCGTCAGCCACGAGATCGCCCTGGACGGCGTCGCGGAGGCCTTCGAGCGGATGAGGCGCGGCGAGGGCGCGCGCTCCGTCGTCCTGCTCGGCTGACCGCGTGGCCGGCCGGCTCGGCCGACCGCGCGGCCGACGAGCGCTCAGCCCGAGCTGATCGCGGCGACGAGCAGTGCCGTGACGGTGCGCGCCATCACGCCGCGCGCCTCCTCGACGTCCAGGCCGAGGTCGTCGCGCAGGACCGCCCAGCTGCTGAACGTGCAGCTGGCGGTCAGCGCGTGCACGACCTGCTCGCGCTGCGGTCGCTGCGGTCCGAGCTCCGCGGCGAACAGGGTGGTGAGCTCGTCGCGCACGCGCTGCAGGTGAACGCCCCGGTAGCGCCTGAGGGCGGGGGAGAAGGGCTCGCGGACGCGCGAGGCCCGCGCCGAGGGGCCGACGAGCTCCAGCAGGCGGGCCCGCTGGGTGCAGAACCGGTCGACCCGCTCGGCCAGCGGCAGGTCGGTGGGGACCGGCGCGTGCTCCTCGTCCTGCCGGGCGAGGACGGCGGCCCCGCTGGCCTCGAAGAGGGCCTCCATGTCCTTGAAGTGCGTCCACAGCGCGCGCAGGGACACCCCGGCGCGTTCGGCGATGCGCTCCCCGGTCGGGCGCAGGTCGCCCTCGGCGATGAGCCGGGCGTGGGCGTCGAGGACGGCCTGGCGCGTGCGCTCGGCACGCGCCGTCCGGCCGTCGACACGGGCGGGGGGAGTGGCGGCGTCGGGCACGGTCGCCATTGTCGTCACCCTGCCGGGGCGGGCGCCACCACGTCGCCCGGACCCGCCTGGCCGTCCGCGTCGGAGCCGTCCGCGTTCGGGCCGTCCGCGAACCGGCTCCCCGCTCGGCGGCCCTCCACCTCCTGCTGGAGGCGGTTCATGCCCGCCAGCCACCGGTCCGGGTCCGCGGCCCTGGTCGCGTACCACCGGGACACCTCCGGGTGCGGCAGCACCAGGAAGCGGCCGGACGGCAGCGCGTCGAGGGTCGCCCGGGCGACCTCCTGCGGGCTCAGCGCGCCGGTTGTCAGCAGCGCCGAGCTGGTGCCGTCGGCGGAGGCCAGCATCGGCGTCAGCACGCCCTGCGGGCACACGGCCTGGACGACCACCCCGCGGTGGGCGTACGTGGCGCGCAGCCACTCCGAGAACGCCAGCGCCGCGTGCTTCGTGACGGCGTAGGCGGCCTTGCCGAGCAGCGTCAGGAGCCCGGCCGCGGACACCGTCGTGACCAGGTGCCCGCGTCCGGCCTCCAGCCACCGCGGCAGCAGGGCCTGGGCGGCGACGACGTGGGACATGACGTTGACGTCCCAGGCGGTCCGCCAGACCTCGGCGGGGGCGTCGACCGAGCCGGGCGGCGCCACGCCCGCGTTGGCGAAGAAGACGTCGAGCCGCCCGTGCCCGGCCCAGGTGCCGTCGACGAGCCGGGTGACGAGCTGGGGGTCCGTCACGTCCCCCGGCGCCGCGGTGCCGCCCACCTCGTCGGCGACGGCCCGGGCCGAGCCCGGGTCCACGTCGTTGACGACGACGTGGGCCCCGGCGGCCGCGCAGGCCCGCGCCAGCTCGGCGCCGATGCCGCTCCCGCCCCCGGTGACGACCACCGCCGCACCTGACAGGGAGGTGCCGGTCAGGGGGTCCCGGGGAGGGGCGACGTCGTCATCCGGCTGCCGCGGTGGTTCTGACGGGGTCATGGGCCTGCCTCTCGTCGCGGGGATGCGTGCCAAGAAAGATACAGAAGGCATGCAGAAAGAACAGGTGCGCTGCCACGACGGGACGTCGGCTCGGATGGTCGGCCCGGGCCGCCACGTGGGAGGGCGACTCGATGAAACATCCGCTGGCGCAGCGTGATCGCCGCCCGACGGTGCGTTCGCTCTCGCAACGTTTAGGTCACAGGGCCTTGACCGTCGCCTCCTGAAAGATACAGTCCGGGTGCAGAAACACTGAGGGCCGTTGCGGTCACCAGCCACGAGACGAGGTCAGGATGCGGGCAGACACGTCGCACGCCGCGCCACCGGTGCTGTCCCTGCGGGACGTCACCGTCGTCTTCGGCGGGCTGACCGCCCTGGACTCCGTCAGCGCCGAGGTCGGCGACGGTCAGGTCGTCGGGGTCATCGGCCCGAACGGTGCCGGCAAGACCACCCTGTTCAACGTCATGTGCGGCTTCACCAAGCCCACCCGCGGGTCGCTGTCCCTGCACGGACGGCCCTGGCGCCCGCGGCCGGACCGCCTCGCGGGTCTCGGCGTCGCCCGCACGCTGCAGGGCCTGGGGCTCTTCCGCGGGATGACCGCGCTGGACAACGTGGTCACCGGCGCCACGCACACCGCCCGCCGCTCCGTCGTGCCGGGCGTCCTCGGTGGGCCGGTGAGCGCGGCCGAGGAGCGCCGGCTGCGCGCCGAGGCCGTGGCCGCCCTCGACCAGCTCGGTGTCGCCGACGTCGCCGCCGCCTACCCCGAGACGCTGCCCTACGCCGTGCGCAAGAAGGTGGCGCTGGCCAGGGCGCTGGTCGCCCGCCCCCGCCTGCTGCTCCTCGACGAACCCGCCGGGGGTCTCGGCCACGAGGACATCGAGGACCTCGCCGCTCTCATCCGCAGCCTGCCCCGCGAGCGCGCCTGCTCCGTGGTGCTCGTCGAGCACCACGTCGACATGGTCCTCGACGTCTGCGACCACGTCGTCGTCCTGGAGTTCGGCCGCGTCATCGCCGCCGGGCCGCCGGACGTCGTCCGCGAGGACCCGGCCGTCACCCGCGCGTACCTCGGAGCGGACGTCGACGACGACGACGCGCCGGACGCCACCGCGCAGGACTCCACCGCGCCGGACGCCACCGCCCAGGAGGTCACCGCGTGAGCACCGTCGCCGCCACCCGCCCGGAGGACCGAGGCGAGACCACCACGCCGCTGCTGGACGTCCGCGGCCTGGGCGCCGGCTACGGGCCCGTCCCCGTCCTGCAGGGCGTCGACCTGGCCGTCCCCGAGGGCACCATCACCGCCGTCCTGGGGGCCAACGGCGCCGGCAAGACCACCCTGCTGCGGGTCCTGACCGGTCTGCTCCCAGCCTCGGCGGGCACCGTCCGCTACCGCGGGGAGGACCTCGCGGGCACCCGGGTCGAGCACATGGTGCGCCGGGGGATCGTGCACGTGCCCGAGGGACGGTCCGTCGTCGCCGAGCTGACCGTGGACGAGAACCTCCGGCTGGGCGGCCTGTGGCGCGGCGACCGCGCCGGGCTGCGCCGCGACCTCGCGGAGGTGTACGGCCGGTTCGAGCCGCTCGCCCGCCGCCGCGACCAGCTCGGGCACTCGCTGTCCGGCGGTGAGCGCCAGATGCTCGCGATCGGCCGGGCGCTGATGGCGCGACCGTCGCTGATGCTGCTCGACGAGCCCTCCCTCGGCCTGGCGCCGCGGATCACCGCGCAGATCATGGCGCTGCTGCGCGAGCTGCGGCGGAGCACCGGGCTGACCGTGCTGCTGGTCGAGCAGAACGTCCGCAGCGCGGTCTCGGTCGCCGACCACGGCGTCGTCCTCAACCTCGGTCGCGTGGTCATCAGCACCGACGCGGGCCGGCTGCGCGAGGACGAGCAGCTGCGGCACGCCTACCTGGGCTTCTGACCCGCACCACCGGAGCGCCGAAGCACCGAGACCACGCAGACCACCGAGACCACCGAGACCACCGAGACCACCGAGAGGAGGGGTGCACCCGTGGACGTCTTCCTGTCCCTGACGTTCCAGGGGCTGTCGCGCGGCGCGGTGTACGCGGCGTTCGCGATCGCCCTGGTCATCATCTGGCGCGCCGCCCGGGTCATCAACTTCGCCCAGGGCGCGATGGCCGTCGCCGCCGCCTACGTGGCCTGGAGCGTCACCACGGCCACCGGCTCCTACTGGCTCGGGCTGGCGGCGGCGCTCCTGTCCGGCGCCGTCATCGGCCTGGTCGTCGAACGCGGCCTGATGCGCTTCGTCAGCCACGAGAACCCCCTCAACGACGTCATCGTGGCCCTCGGGCTCGTGCTCGTGCTGCAGGCGGTCACCGGGATGCTCTTCGGCAACGACTACCGGCCCTACCCCAAGCCCGTCAGCGACACCGCGGTGCAGGTGGGCTCGGTCGCCCTGCCCTCCCCGTACACCTGGTACGTCGTCGGGTCCGTGGTCCTGCTCGTCGCCGTCCTGGGCTGGTTGCTGACCCGGACACCGCTGGGGCTGCGGATGAGGGCCGCCGCGTTCTCGCCGGAGGTCTCCCGGCTGCTCGGCGTCGACGTACGGGCGATGCTCACCCTCGGCTGGGTGCTCGCCTCCGCCGTCGGCGCGCTCGCAGCGGTCCTGGTGGTGCCCACCGAGCTCGGTCTCAACCCGCACTCGATGGACCTGGTGTTCGTCTCGGCCTTCACGGCAGCGGTCGTCGGTGGGCTGGAGAGCCTGCCCGGCGCGGTCGTCGGCGGGTTGGCCGTCGGGCTCCTCACCGCCTACGTCAACGGGTACGTCGGCAGCTCGGTGGCTCCGATGGCCGTCCTGGTCCTGCTCCTGGCCGTGCTGCTCGTGCGTCCCGGAGGTCTGTTCTCCCCCGTCGCTGCGAGGCAGGTATGACCGTGACCCAGCAGGCCCCCGCCACGCGGCCGGCCCCCGCCCCACCCCGCGCGGCGGACGGCGCCCTGCGGCGACTGGCGTCGCTGCCGCTGGTCCGCCACCTGCTCGTGGCGGCCGTCGGTGCCGTGGTGGTCCTGGTGCTCAGCGAGACGCTGGCCCCGTACCGCAACTTCCAGCTCGCGACCGTCGCAGGCTACCTGTGCGCGGCGGCCGGGCTGACCTTCCTGACCGGGCTGTCCGGTCAGCTCTCCCTCGGCCACGGCGCCCTGATGGCCGTCGGCGCCTACGCCGCCGTCCTGACCTCGAACGAGCTCGCGGAGCGGGACCTGCTCGCCGGGTGGCGGCTGCCGGTGGCGCTGCTCGCCGCGGTGCTCGCCGCCACGGTCGTCGGGTTCCTCGTCGGACGGGCCTCCACGCGGCTCAGCGGGCCGTACCTCGCCGGCGCCACCCTGGCCGTCGCAGTCGTCGTCCCCTCCGTCGCGACGACGTTCCGCGACGTCCTCGGCGGCGACCAGGGGCTGTTCATGGTCGTCGACCCGCTGCCCGACGCGCTGGCCGGCCGGCTCCGCTTCGAGCAGTGGCAGGTGCTCGTCAGCTGGGCCGTCGCGCTCACCGTCGTCGTGCTCCTGGCCAACGCCGCGCGCGGGCGCTTCGGCCGGTCCATGCGCGCCGTCCGGGACGACGAGGTGGGCGCCCGCCTGGCCGGGATCGACGTCCCGCGCACCAAGACGACCGCGTTCGCCGTCAGCGCCGCCGCCGCCGGAGCGGGAGGAGGGCTCTTCGCCTTCCAGACGCAGAGCGTGGCACCGGGCGCGTTCTCGATGATCCTGTCGCTGTTCCTGCTCATGGCCGTCGTCATCGGCGGGATCGGCCGCCTCGCCGGGGCCGTCGTGGGCGCGGTCCTCCTCGTCGCGCTGCCGGACCTGGCCTCGACGCTCGGGCACTCGCTGCAGGTCGGCCCCGAGACCGCGCAACGGCTGGACGGCAACCTCTCGCTCGCGGTCCTCGGCGTGACGCTCGTCGTCGTGATGCTCGTGGCCCCCAGCGGCCTCGTCGGGACCCTCGAGCGCTGGCGCCACCGTCTGCGGACGCGGCACCTGCGCCGGGCGGCGCGCGGCTGAGCCGCACCCACCACCCAGACCCCCTCCCGGACCGACCCGCACCCCGCGGCCGCGTCCACCGGCACACCACCCCAAGGAAGGCAGGCTGACCATGCAGCTCACCGCGTGGAGGCGCGGCACGGTGCTCGCCACCAGCGCCGCACTCGTCCTGGCGCTCGCCGCGTGCGGCGACGGCCAGGAGGGCACCGGAGGCGACTCCGCCTCGGGGCCCGTCCCCGGCGTCACCGACACCGAGGTCGTCGTCGGCACCCACATGCCGCTCACCGGCCCGGCGTCCGCCGGCTACTCCAAGATCGCCCCGGCGACGAAGGCGTACTTCGACTACGTCAACGACAACGGCGGCGTCCACGGCCGGCAGATCCGCTACGAGGTCAAGGACGACCAGTACAACCCGGCCACCACGCAGCAGGTGGTGCGCGAGCTCGTCCTGCAGGAGGAGGTCTTCGCGCTCCTCAACGGCCTGGGGACCCCCACGCACACCGGCGTGCTGGACTTCGTCAACAGCAACGAGGTGCCCGACCTGTTCGTCGCGTCCGGCAGCCGCGCGTGGAACGACCCCTCGACGTACCCGTACACGTTCGGCTACAACACCGACTACGTGGTCGAGTCCAAGATCCTGGCCACGTACGCCCAGGAGGCCCACGCGGGCCGGACCATCTGCTCGCTCGGGCAGGACGACGACTTCGGTGAGGACTTCGAGGTCGGGCTGGAGGCGGTCCTCGGCGCCGACGGCCTGGCCGACAAGCAGCGCTACACCGTCACCAACCAGGACGTCGCCCCGCAGGTGAACAGCCTCAAGGCCAGCGGCTGCGAGGTCGTCATGCTGGCCACGGTGCCCGGGTTCACGGCCCTGACCATCGGCACCGCGGCACGCCTCGGCTTCCAGCCGCAGTGGATGGTCTCCAGCGTCGGCGGCGACTACACCACCCTGAGCGGCACGCTCGGCGACGCGGCGCCGCTGCTCGAGGGCATGGTCGGCATGTTCTACCTGCCGCACCCGTCGGACCCCTCCGACCCGTGGACCGCGAAGTTCATGGAGATCAACGAGGAGTACAACGGCGGCGCGGAGTTCGACGGCAACGTCGTCTACGGCATGTCCGTCGGCTACAACTTCGTCCAGGCGCTGCAGCGCGCCGGCGAGGACCTGACCCGCGAGCGGCTCGTCGAGGTGCTCGAGGAGGGCGACTTCCCCGGCCCCGGCCTGGTGCCGGTGCGCTGGTCGGCGGACGACCACTCCGGGTACTCGGGTCAGCGGCTCTGGCGGGTCGAGGGCGGCGCGCAGGCCTACTTCGGCCCGGCCTACGTCACCGACGACGGCGACGCCCCCGTCGAGGAGTACACGCAGGAGCGGCCCGAGCCGGGCGACCTCATCCCCACGGAGTGACCCACCGTGACGTCGGCGGCGCCCGCTCCGCCGACGTCACGGCCCACCGGGTGCGCACCCGAGCCGGCGCACCCGGTGGGCCGCCAGGCCACGACGGACGAACCGCACGACCGCACGGTCGAACGAGCCCGGAGGCACCGTGACCACCCCACCCGCCAGCGCGTCCGCGAGCACGCCCGTGACCGCCCACGACGTCAGGCAGCGTGTCCGCCGGCTGCTCGACGAGCACGACGGCGACGAGCGCACCGCCTTCCTGAGAGCGCGTTTCGACGCCGGGCTGGCGTGGGTGCACTACCCCGTCGGCCTCGGTGGGCTCGGCGCCCCGCGCGCCCTGCAGGAGGTCGTGGAGGTCGAGCTGGAAGCGGCCGGCGCCCCGGACAACGAGCCGCGCCGGATCGGCATCGGCCTGGGCATGGCCGCGCCGACGCTGCTCGCCCACGGCACCGATGAGCAGCGGCGGCGCTTCCTGCGGCCGCTGTGGACCGGCGAGGAGGTGTGGTGCCAGCTGTTCAGCGAACCGGGTGCCGGGTCCGACCTGGCCGGCCTGGCGACCCGCGCCGTGCGCGGCGGCACCGACCGGGGTGACGGCCCCGGCGCCGACTGGGTCGTCACCGGCCAGAAGGTCTGGACGTCGATGGCGCACGAGGCGCGGTGGGCGATCCTGCTGGCCCGCACCGACCCGACCGTCCCCAAGCACCGCGGGCTGACCTACTTCGTCTGCGACATGACCCACCCCGGCGTGACGGTCCGGCCGCTGCGCCAGCTGACCGGCGAGGCCGAGTTCAACGAGGTGCACCTGGACGGGGTGCGCCTGCCCGACTCCCTGCGGCTGGGGGGCGTGGGGGAGGGGTGGGCCGTCGCCCGCACCACCCTGATGAACGAGCGGGTGACCATCGGCGGCGCCAGCGAGCCCCGCGAGGGCGGGCCGATCGGCAACCTCACCCGCCTGTGGCGGCAGCGCCCCGAGCTGCGCAGCCACGGCCACCACGACGAGCTGCTGCGGCTGTGGGTGCGGGCCGAGGCGGGCCGGCTGACGGCCGCCCGGTTGCGTCAGCAGCTCGCCTCCGGCCAGCCCGGTCCCGAGGGCTCCGCCGTCAAGCTCGGCTACGCCGCGCTGGCCCAGCAGGCCACGCGGCTCGAGCTGCAGGTCCTCGGCCACGAGGGGCTGCGCGACCCCGACGACGGCCTCGCCGGGACCGGCACCGCCCACCTGCTCGAGCGCGCCCCCGTCCAGCGGTACCTGCGCGCGAAGGGCAACTCCATCGAGGGGGGCACGTCGGAGGTGCTGCGCGGCATCGTCGCCGACCGCGTCCTCGCGCTGCCCGCCGAACCCCGCGACGACACCCGCCTCCCCTGGCAGGAGCTGCCCCGATGACCCTCACCACCCGACCCCCGACGGGCCCTGCCGGCGACCGCACCGCGCCCCGCCCGGCGGGTGACCTGGCCGACGTCGACCTGCTCTACTCCGACGTCGAGGAGGACCTGCGCGCCAGCGTCCGCGACCTGCTCGCGGCCCGGTGCGACTGGCAGCAGGTGCTCGCGGCGGTCACGACCGCCAGGTCGGACCGTGACCCCGCAGCCGTCGCCGACGCCGCCCTGTGGGACGCGCTCGCCGTCCGCCTGGGGCTGGCCGGGCTCACCGTCCCCGAGACGGTCGGCGGCGCGGGGGCCGGGGCGCGCGAGGCCGCCGTCGTGCTCGAGGAGCTCGGGCGCCGCGTCGCGCCCGTGCCGTACCTCGGCTCGTCCGTCGTGGCCGCCGCCGTCCTGACGGCCCTGCCGGCCGGCGCCGCTCGCGACGACCTGCTGCGCCGGCTCGCCGACGGGACCGTCGTGGCCCTGGGGCTCCCGGCCGGCACGGGGCCGGGGTTGCCCGGTGCACCGGGACCCGTGGCCGACGTGCGCGTGAGCGAGCCCGGCGGCGACGGCCCCGACGCGCCGCGGACGGGACGGGCCCGCGTGTCCGGGACCGTGCCGACGGTGCCGGACGCGCTGGGCGCGCAGGTGCTCCTCGTGCCCACCGCCGGTGGCCTGCTCGCGGTCGAGGTCGCGGACGGCGTCGCCGTCGTGGCCGTCCCGTCCCTCGACCCGACCCGGCCCGTCGCCGACGTCCGGCTCGACGGCGCGGCGGGGACGCTGCTGACCGACGGTGCCGGTGCGACGGACGCCGTCACGGCGGGCCTGACCGCCGGGGCGGCCCTCCTGGCCTCCGAGCAGCTGGGGGTCGCGGAGTGGTGCCTGGAGGAGACCCGCGCGTACCTGTCCACCCGCTACCAGTTCGGCCGGCCCCTCGGCACGTTCCAGGCGCTGCGGCACCGCCTCGCCGACCTGTGGACCGAGGTCACGCAGGGCCGGGCGGTCGCCCGGTACGCGGCGGACCGCGTGGCGGCCGGCTCACCCGACGCGGCGGTCGCGGCGTCCCTGGCCCAGGCCGGCTGCGCGCCGCTGGCCCTGCGTGCCGCTGAGGAGTGCGTGCAGCTGCACGGCGGGATCGGCTTCACCTGGGAGCACCCCGCGCACCTGTACCTCAAGCGGGCGACCGCCGCCGCCCTGACCTACGGCACCCCCGAGCACCACCGCCGCCGGCTGGCGTCCCTCGTCGACCTCCCGCCGGCGCCCTGACCCACCGCGCCCCGAACCCGCCCTGCACCGACCCGAGAGGACCCCCGTGACCACCACGCCCCCCGACGCCGTCATCGTCGCCTCGGCCCGCACGCCCATCGGCCGTGCCGGCAAGGGGTCGCTGAAGGACGTGCGTCCCGACGACCTCGCCGTCGCCGCCGTCCGCGCCGCCCTCGACCAGGTGCCCGGGCTCGACCCCGCGGAAGTCGAGGACCTGGTGCTCGGCTGCGGTCAGCCCACCGGCCGGCAGGGCTACAACGTCGGCCGGGTCGTCGCCACCCTGCTCGGTCTCGACCAGGTCCCCGGCACCACCGTGAACCGCTACTGCTCGTCGTCCCTGCAGACCACCCGGATGGCCTTCCACGCCATCCGCGCCGGCGAGGGCGACGTGTACGTCTCCGCCGGGGTCGAGAGCGTCTCGTCCTACCCGTACGGCCGCAGCGACAACCTCCCGGACACCCAGAACCCCGTGTTCGCCGAGGCGGTGGCCCGCACCGAGCGGCGCGCCGCCGGCGGCGCCGAGCCGTGGACCGACCCGCGCGACGCCGGCGACCTGCCCGACGTCTACCTGACGATGGGCCAGACGGCGGAGAACGTGGCCCAGCTCAAGGGCGTCAGCCGGCAGGTGCAGGACGAGTTCGCCGTCCGCTCGCAGAACCTCGCCGAGAAGGCCCTCGCGAACGGCTTCTGGGACAGCGAGATCACCCCGTTCACCCTGCCCGACGGGACCGTCGTGGCCTCGGACGACGGGCCGCGGTCCGGGGTGTCCCTGGAGGCCGTCCAGCAGCTGCAGCCCGTCTTCCGCCCGGACGGCACCGTCACCGCCGGCAACTGCTGCCCCCTCAACGACGGCGCCGCCGCCCTCGTCGTCATGTCGTCGACCCGGGCCGCCGAGCTGGGCCTCACCCCGCTGGCACGCATCGTCTCGACGGGCCTGAGCGGGCTGTCCCCCGAGATCATGGGCCTCGGACCGGTGGAGGCCTCGCGCCAGGCGCTCGCCCGGGCGGGGATGACGATCGACGACGTGGACCTGGTGGAGATCAACGAGGCCTTCGCCGCCCAGGTGGTGCCCAGTGCCGCCGAGCTCGGGGTCGACTGGGACCGCCTGAACGTCAACGGCGGCGCGATCGCCGTCGGTCACCCGTTCGGGATGACGGGCGCGCGGATCACCAACACCCTGCTGCACTCGCTGCGCTGGCACGACAAGGAGATCGGGCTGGAGACCATGTGCGTCGGAGGTGGCCAGGGGATGGCGATGGTGGTCCAGCGCCTGGGCTGAGCTGCGCCGACCCTCGCGCAGGGCGCCCCACCCGAGCGGTGGGGCGCCCTACGCTGGCGCCGTGGACCAGCCGGCGGGACGGACGGGGCGCCCGCTCGTGCTCGTCGTCGACGACACGTCCCAGATCCGGCTGCTGCTGCGGTTGAACCTCGAGCTCGAGGGGTTCGACGTCGAGGAGGCCGAGGACGGCGGTGCCTGCCTGGCCCGGCTGCGCGACCCCGGCGCCCGCCGCCCGCAGGTCGTGACCCTCGACGCGGTGATGGAGCCGGTGGACGGCTGGTCGACGGTCGAGCGGATCCGGCGCGACCCGGCGCTGGCCGACCTGCCGGTCGTCATGATCACCGCGTCGGTGCAGGCCCACCACCGGGCCCGCGCCCACGACCGCGGCGTCGACGTGTTCGTGGCCAAGCCGTTCGAGCCGCTGGACGTCGTGGACCTCGTCCGCTCGCTCGTCGGCGGCCGCCCCGGCTGACCCGTCGGGAGGGTCACTCCGAGGAGGCGCTCTCCAGCATCTCGTCGAGGAACCGCGCCGCCTCGGCCGCTGCGCGGTCGGCGTCCCCGGCCACGATGGCGCGGACCAGCTCGACGTGGTCGTCGTCGTCCAGCGGGGAGATGTGGGTGATGTTGAAGCTGACGTTCTCGCTGATCGCGCCGAGCAGGTCCCGGTACAGGTCGACCAGGACCGCGTTGCGGCCGGCCTCGGCGATCGCCAGGTGCAGCTCGACGTCGGCCTGCACCATGCCGTCGGTGTCGCCGGCGACGCGCCTCTCGCTGCGCAGCGCGAGCAGCGACTCCAGCCGCCGGCAGTCCTCGTCGGTGCGCCGGGTCGCCGCGAGCCACGCCGCGCCGACCTCCAGCGTGCGGCGGACCTCCAGCACGTCGCGGTGCCGGGCGTCGGCGACCCGCCGGCCCACGGCGACGGCGAGCTCGCTGTCCGCCACCACGTAGGTGCCGGACCCCTGTCGGCGCTCCAGCAGACCGGCGTGGACGAGGGCCTGCACGGCCTCCCGGACGGTGTTGCGGCCCGTGCCGGTGAGCTCGACCAGCTCGGGCTCGGTGGGGATGCGCGAGCCGACGGGCCAGGTACCGGAGAGCACCTGGGAGCGCAGCTGCTCGATCACCCGGTCGATGAGACCCGCTCGCCGGCCGGGTGGCGGGGCGGCCTGACGACCCGCCGGCGCGCCGCACGAGTCGGTGACGGTGGTCTCAGCGCTCATCTAGTCATCCCATGTTTGGTTACGATGCTGCGGTGACCATACGCGCTCCCGGCCGCCCGGGACCCCGGGACGGCGCAGGACGCGCGTCGGCACCTCCCCAGACTGCCTCACCGTGGCGCCCGCGTCTGCTGGTCCTGGGCGGGATCGTCCTGGTGGCGCTCAACCTGCGCACGGCCGTCACGGCGGTGTCGCCCGTGCTGGACCGGGTGTCCGCGGAGCTGGGCACGTCGACGGCCGCGGCGGGCCTGCTCGGCACCCTGCCGCCGTTCGCGTTCGCCGTCTTCGGTGCGCTCACGCCGTGGGTCGCCCGGCGGGTCGGCCTGGAGCGCACGGCGGTGCTCGCGATGGTGCTCGCCGGCGGCGGCCAGCTGCTGCGCGCGGCGGCACCGGACACCACCTGGTTCCTCGCCGCCTCGCTCGTCGCGCTCGGCGGGATGGGCGCCGGCAACGTCGTGCTGCCCCCGCTGGTCAAGCGCTGGTTCCCCGACCGGATCGGGGCCGTCACCGGCCTCTACGTGCTGCTGCTCGCCCTGTGCACCGCGCTGCCGCCGCTGCTGGCGGTCCCGGTGGCCGACGCCGCCGGGTGGCGGACGTCCGTGGGCCAGTGGGCGCTGGTGTCCGCGGCCGCCGCCGTCCCGTGGGTCGTGGTCGCCGCTCGCGACCGGCGCGCGGTGCGCGCGGCGCGACCCGCCCCCGACGCGGAGCCGGCGCTGCCCGCGGCGCACCTGCCCCTGGCGACGGTGCTGCGCAGCCCGGTCGCCTGGGGGCTGGCCGCCCTGCTGGGCATGACCTCCCTCAACACGTACGCGATGTTCGCCTGGCTGCCGAAGGTGCTCACCGACGCCGGCCTGAGCGACCTGGCGGCCGGGACGATGCTGTCGCTGTTCGCCGCGGTGGGGATGCCGGTCGCGCTGCTGGTCCCGTGGGTGGCGGCGCGGGTGCGCAACCCCTTCCCCGTCGTCCTCGCGGCGCTGGTCGCCTACGCCGTGGGGTACACCGGGCTGGCCCTGGCGCCCACGACGGCCACCGCGCTGTGGGTGGTGGCCGCCGGGCTGGGGCCGTCGGCGTTCCCGCTCTCCCTGGCCCTGGTGAACCTGCGCTCGCGCACGCCCGAGGGGTCCGCGGCCCTGTCCGGTTTCTCGCAGGGCGTCGGGTACCTCGTCGCCGGCACCGGACCGCTCGTCGTCGCCGCGCTGCGGGAGTCGACCGGCGGGTGGGGCGCGGCGTTCGCCTTCCTCGCGGTGACGCTGGCCGTCCAGGTCGTCGGCGGCGCGGTCGTCTGCCGCCCCCGGTGCATCGAGGACGACCTCGACGACCACCGCGACGACCCGGACGACCCGGACGACGACCCGGACGACGACCTGGACGACCCGGACGGCGGCCTCGGCGGCCACGCCCTGGACGCGTGCTCGGCGGCGCCGGCGCCCGCCCTAGAATCGCGGGGGTGACCCCCGCCGAGCTGTCCACCGCCGTCCGCGACGTCCTGGCCGCCGCCGTGGCCGAGGGCGCCGTCACCCTCGAGGTCCCCGCCGAGGTGCGCGTCGAGCGCCCCCGCAGCCGCGAGCACGGCGACTGGGCCACCAACGTGGCGATGCAGCTGGCGAAGAAGGCGGGCGTCCCGCCGCGCGAGCTCGCGCAGCTGCTCGCCGACCGGCTGGCCGCCGTCCCCGGCGTGAAGGCCGTGGACGTCGCCGGCCCCGGCTTCCTCAACATCACCCTGGACGCCGCGGCCGCCGGCGAGCTCGCCCGGACCGTGGTGGAGTCCGGTCGCGCGTTCGGGCGGGGGACGACGAACGCCGGCCAGAAGGTCAACCTCGAGTTCGTCTCGGCCAACCCCACCGGCCCGATCCACATGGGCGGGGTGCGCTGGGCCGCCGTCGGCGACTCGCTCGCCCGGGTCCTGCAGGCCACCGGCGCTGACGTCACCCGCGAGTACTACTTCAACGACCACGGCGCCCAGATCGACCGGTTCGCCCGCTCCCTGCTCGCCCGCGCGCAGGGCGAGCCGACGCCGGAGGACGGCTACGGCGGCGCATACATCGACGAGATCGCCCAGCAGGTGCTCGCAAGGGTGCCGGACGCCCTGCAGCAGGACGACCCGCAGGAGGTCTTCCGCCGCGAGGGCGTCGACCTGATGTTCGGCGAGATCAAGCAGGCGCTGCACGACTTCGGCGTCGACTTCGACGTGTACTTCCACGAGAACGACCTGCACGAGTCCGGGGCCGTGGAGCGCGCCGTCGAGCGGCTGCGCGAGCTGGGGGCGGTCTACGAGGCCGACGGTGCCGTGTGGCTGCGCACCACCGACTTCGGCGACGACAAGGACCGGGTCGTCATCAAGTCCGACGGGGTGCCCGCCTACATCTCCGGTGACCTCGCCTACTACCTCGACAAGCGCGAGCGCGGCTTCGACCGGGCGATCATCATGCTCGGCGCCGACCACCACGGGTACGTCCAGCGGATGATGGCGATGTGCGCCGCGTTCGGTGACACCCCGGGCACCAACCTGGAGATCCTCATCGGGCAGATGGTCAACCTGCTCAAGGACGGCGCACCGCTGCGGATGAGCAAGCGGGCCGGGACGATCGTCACGATGGAGGACCTCGTCGACGCCGTCGGGGTGGACGCCGGCCGGTACGCGCTGGTGCGGTCGTCGTCGGACTCGAACATCGACATCGACCTCGACCTGCTCGCCAAGCGCAGCAACGAGAACCCGGTGTTCTACGTCCAGTACGCGCACGCGCGCACCTGCGGCGTCGGGCGCAACGCCCGCGACCTCGGCGTGCGCACCGAGGACGGCTTCGACCCCGCCCTGCTGGACCACCCCACGGAGACGGCGCTGCTCGCCGCGATCGGCGAGTACCCGCGCGTCGTCGCCCAGGCCGCCGAGCTGCGCGAGCCGCACCGCGTCGCCCGGCACCTCGAGGCGCTCGCCGCCGCGTTCCACAAGTGGTACGACGAGTGCCGGGTCAGCCCGATGGCCGACGAGGACGTCACCGACACCCACCGGACCCGGCTGTGGCTCAACGAGGCCACCCGCACGGTCCTGGCCAACGGGCTGGACCTGCTCGGCGTCAGCGCCCCGGAGCGGATGTAGTGCGCGCGCACGAGGCGGGCGCCCTGCACGCGGAGGGGTACGGCGCGCCGTCCTGGCTGGCGGTGCCCGCCGACCCGAACGCCCTCGTGCCGCACCTGTGGGCGCGGGGCGTCGACCGCGGCGCCGACGGCGCGCTGACGGTCGCGGGCCTCGACGTACGCGAGGTCGCCCGGCAGCACGGCACACCCGCGTACGTCGTCGACGAGGAGGACTTCCGCGCCAGGGCCCGGGCGTTCGCCACGTCGTTCGACCGGGCGTTCGCGGACGCGTGCGGCGGTGCCGACGTCTACTACGCGGGCAAGGCGTTCCTGTGCACGCAGGTGGCCAGGTGGGTCACCGAGGAGGGCCTGAGCCTCGACACGTGCACCGGCACCGAGCTGGCCGTCGCGCTGCGCGCCGGCGTCCCGGTGGAGCGGATCGGCCTGCACGGCAACAACAAGTCGGACGCCGAGCACGAGCGCGCCCTGCACGCCGGCATCGCCCGCGTCGTCATCGACAGCCTCGCCGAGATCGACCGGCTCGCCGACACGGCCGGGCGGCTCGGCGTGCGCGCCCCCGTGCTGCTGCGGGTCACCGTCGGCGTCGAGGCGCACACGCACTCCTACATCGCCACCGCGCACGAGGACCAGAAGTTCGGCCTGTCCATGTCGGAGGGCGAGGCGCAGGCCGCGGTGGCCCGGGTGCTCGCCCGGCCCGAGCTGGAGCTGCGCGGCCTGCACTCGCACATCGGGTCGCAGATCTTCGACGTCGGCGGGTTCGAGGTCGCCGCCCGCCGCGTGCTCGGCCTGCACGCGGCGGTCGTCCGCGACCACGGGGTCGTCCTGCCCGAGCTCGACCTCGGGGGCGGCTTCGGGATCGCCTACACGACGCAGCACGACCCGATGCCCCCCGAGGAGCTCGCCGAGGGCATGGCGGACATCGTCACCAAGGAGTGCGCCGACCTCGGGGTCGACGTGCCCCGGATCTCGGTCGAGCCCGGCCGCGCCATCGCCGGCCCGAGCACCTTCACGCTCTACGAGGTCGGCACCGTCAAGGACGTCGTCCTGGACGGCGGGGGAGTGCGCCGCTACGTCGCCGTGGACGGCGGGATGAGCGACAACATCCGCACCGCCCTGTACGACGCGTCGTACTCCTGCACGCTCGCGTCCCGCCGCTCGGACGCCGGCCCGGTGCTGTCCCGGGTCGTCGGCAAGCACTGCGAGAGCGGCGACATCGTCGTCATGGACGAGTTCCTGCCGTCCGACGTGGCGGCCGGTGACCTCGTCGCCGTCCCCGGCACCGGTGCGTACTGCCGGAGCCTGGCCAGCAACTACAACCACGTCCCGCGGCCGCCCGTGCTCGCCGTCCGCGACGGCGAGGTGAGGGTGCTCGTCCGCCGGGAGACCGAGGACGACCTGCTGGCGCTCGACGTCCCGTAGGGGCGCTGCCCCGGGGGCGTGGCTGTACGGCAGGATGCGTCGCATGACGACTCCTGCGGGCTGGTACGAGGACCCCGGCGCCCCCGGTGGCGGCCAGGTGCGGTGGTGGGACGGCACCCGGTGGACGGAGCACACGCGGCCGCACCCCGGCGCGGACCAGGGCGCGGGCCATCAGCAGCCGTACGGACAGCCGGGGTACGGCCATCAGCAGCCGTACGGTCAGCAGGGGTACAGTCAGGCACCCCAGCAGTACGGCGGCTACCCGGCCGCGCCGGCGCAGTACGGCGCGGGGACGGCGGCCAAGCCGACGCACACCCCGGACGGGGTCCCGCTGGCGCACCAGGGCCGCCGGCTCGTCGCCTGGCTGCTCGACGGGATCCTCATCGGCATCCTGCAGTCGATCCTGCTCGCGCCGCTGTGGGGGGACCTGTTCGACCTGTTCGACCGGTACGTCGAGGAGGTCGACCGCTCGGTCGCGACCGGCGAGCCGGTCGACCCGCTGTTCCTGACCACCGACCCCGCGTACACGAGCTTCGTGGTGTGGTCGCTCGTCACCACGATCGTCGTCTCGGCCGTGTACGCGATCCTGATGATCCGGCTCGTCGGGGCGACCGTCGGGCAGCTCGCGCTCGGCGTGCGGGTGCGGGCGTTCGACCGGCCGGGCAACCCGTCGTGGGGAGCGGCGTCCCTGCGGTGGGTCGTGGAGTACCCCGCCCAGGCGCTGTGCGGGATCTGGGTGGTCCTCGACGGCGTGTGGTGCCTGTTCGACGGCCGGCGCCAGACCCTGCACGACAAGGCCGCGAGCACGGTGGTCGTGCGCAAGCAGTAACCCCTCCCGGTGATCTTGCACTCCTCGCGCGCGAGAAGTGCAAGATCACGGGGAGGGCGGGCCGACGAGAGGGGCCGGAGGGGCGCGCGGGTCAGCAGCGGGCCGGGCGCACCGTCCCGACGACCTCGGCGATCCCGACCCGCGTGCCGTCGGGACCGGGTGCGGTCGCGCGCAGGGTTACGGTGTCGCCGTCCTCGAGGAAGGTGCGCAAGGAGCCGTCCTGCAGCCGGACCTGCTCCGTGCCGTTCCAGCTGGTCTCCAGGAACGACCCGCGCTGCTCGCGCTCCGGCCCCGACACGGTGCCGGACGCGAACAGGTCACCGGTGCGCAGGCTCGCTCCGTTGACCGTGAGGTGGGCCAGCTGCTGGGCGACGGTCCAGTACATCGTCGCGAAGGGGGGCCGGGAGACGACGGTGCCGTTCCAGTCGACCTCGAGGGACAGGTCGAGGCCCCACGGGCGGTCGGGGTCGTCGGCGAGGTAGCCCAGCAGCTCGTGGGTGCGCTGCGGCGGGGCGACGCGGGCGTGCTCCAGCGCCGCGAGAGGCGTCACCCACGCCGAGACGGACGTGGCGAACGACTTGCCGAGGAACGGGCCGAGCGGCACGTACTCCCAGGCCTGCAGGTCGCGCGCCGACCAGTCGTCGACCAGCACGACTCCGAACACGTGGTCCTCGAGCGCCGACGCGGGGACCGGGGTGCCCAGCTCGCTGCCGACGCCCACGACGAAACCGACCTCGGCCTCGATGTCCAGCCGGCGGCTCGGCCCGAACGTCGGGGCGCTCTCGTCGGGGGCCTTGCGCTGCCCGCAGGGGCGCACGACGTCGGTGCCGGACGGGACGACGGTGCCGGCGCGCCCGTGGTAGCCGACGGGCAGGTGCTTCCAGTTCGGCAGCAGCGGCGGGGCGTCGGGCCGGAACATCCGGCCGACGTTCGTCGCGTGGTGCTCGCTGGAGTAGAAGTCGACGTAGTCGCCGACCGTGAACGGCATGTGCAGGCGGACGGCGTCCAGCGGGTGCAGGTGCGGGGTCACCGCGTCGCGGTGGCGCTCGTCGGTCAGCAGGTCGGTCAGCCAGGCGCGCACCTCGTGCCAGGCGCGCGGGCCGGCGGCCAGGTGGACGTCGAGCGTCGGCGCCCCGAGGGCGGCCGCGGCGGCGGGGCCGTCGGCCGCCAGCGCCGAGGCGTCCAGGACGTGGTCGCCCACCCGGACCCCGACGCGGGCCGCCCGGCCGTCCCGGCTGAACACCCCGTACGGCAGGGTCTGGACGCCGAACGGCGAGTCGTCGGGCACGGGGGCCCACGTCGTCGTGGTCACCGGTTCTCCTCGGGGTCGTGGTCGCTGGTGGCGTCGGTGGGGTGGGTCGGCCCGGCTGCCCGGTCTCCGTCGTCCGTGGCGGCTCCCGGACGGGCGAGCAGCCCCAGGGCGACGAGGTCGTCGACGGGGTCGGTGACGCCGCAGCAGCCGAACGACGCCAGGACCCGGCGCGTCGCGACCGCCCACGGGTCGTCGAGCAGCGCCACCGCTGCGGTGACGCGCTCGGGGTCGTCCTGCTGCAGGAGGAAGGCGACGGCGTCGACGTCACCGTCGTGCACCGCGGCGGCGGTGGCGAGCAGGACGTTGAGGAAGCCGTGGTGGGCGAACCCGGTGCGGGGGTCGGTGTGCCGGATCGCGTGGTGCAGGCCGGCGGTCAGCTTCAGCGGCAGCTCGAGGCCCCGGGCGTGGTGCAGGACGGCGGCGAGCTCGCCGGCGGTGGGGAACAGGTCGGCGCGCACGCCGCCGGTGCGGAACTTGGCCCGGACGCGACCGGGTGCGGCGGCGAGCGCGTCGAGGGCCGTCAGGGCCCCGGTCACGGTGCGCCCGTCCCGCTCTCCCGCACCGCCGGGACCGTCACCGGTCGCCGGTTCGCGCAGCACCTCGACCCAGGCGAGGACGGAGCCGGGCAGGTGGTCGTCGAGCCGGCGGGCCAGCGTGGTCGCCGCGGCGGCCTGGCCCTCTGTGCCGGGCAGCGGCACCTCCACCGCGTGGACGACCGCGCCGGAGCCGTGCAGCCGGTCGACCGCGGCGAGCAGGCCACCGACCGGGTCGTCGGCGGTGGCGTCGGCCACGAGGGCGACGTCGAGCGTCCCGGGTGCCTCGTCGCCCGCGAGGGCGGCGAGGAAGCCGTCGAGCCCGGCGACGGGGACGAGCAGCGGCCCGACGACCGGCGAGTACCAGGCGGCGCGGTGCCGCCGGTGGGCGGGTACGGCGTCGGTGATCGGGGCCAGGCCGGGCGGGAAGACGGCGGCGTCGTCCACGAGCCCGTGCCACAGCGGGTGAGCCGGGGGCAGGGGATGGCTTGACACGTGGCGGACTCTAGCCGGAACGTACCGTCAGCGAGACAAGAGCGTCCGGTCAGCGGACGTGCGTCCCGGGTGGGCAGCCGCCTCGACGGACGGCTCGGAGATGGCTCGATGGAGGGCAGGGGAAGGTCATGGCGTACTACCGCAGCGTCGGCCAGGTGCCACAGAAGCGGCACACGCAGTTCCGGCAGGAGGACGGCTCCCTGTTCGCCGAGGAGCTCATGGGCGAGGAGGGCTTCTCCTCCGACTCCTCCCTGCTCTACCACCGGGGCGTCCCCTCGGCCGTCGTGGACTCGCGCGTCTGGGACCTGCCGGACCTGTCCACCGTCGCCAACCACCCGCTGCTGCCGCGTCACCTGCGGCTGCACGACCTGTTCGCCGGGGACGACCCCGGCCGCGGCGTGGACGCCGTCCGCGGGCGCCGACTGGTCCTCGGCAACGCCGACGTCCGGCTGTCCTACGTCGTCGCCGCCGAACCGAGCCCGTTGTACCGCAACGCCATCGGCGACGAGTGCGTGTACGTCGAGTCCGGCTCCGGCACGCTCGAGACGATGTTCGGCGTCCTGCCCGTCCGCTCCGGCGACTACGCCGTCGTCCCGCGCGGGACGGTGCACCGCTGGGTGCCGGCGAACCTCGCCGCCGAGGACGTCGAGGGCGCCGAGGGCGCCGACGCCGGGCCGCTGCGGCTCTACCCGATCGAGGCGAACTCCCACATCACCCCGCCGAAGCGGTACCTGTCCCGGTTCGGTCAGCTGCTCGAGCACGCCCCGTACTGCGAGCGGGACCTGCACGGACCGCACAGGCCGCACCTGCTCGAGGGCCGCGACGTCGAGGTGTGGACCAAGCACCGCGGCCACGGCCCGTCCGGGGTCGTGGGCAGCGTCGTCGTCTACGACACCCACCCGTTCGACGTCGTCGGCTGGGACGGGTGCCTGTACCCGTACACGTTCAACGTCAGCGACTTCGAGCCGATCACCGGCCGCGTGCACCAGCCGCCGCCCGTGCACCAGGTGTTCGAGGGGCACAACTTCGTCGTCTGCAACTTCGTTCCCCGCAAGGTCGACTACCACCCCCTGGCCGTCCCGGTGCCGTACTACCACTCGAACGTCGACTCCGACGAGGTCATGTTCTACTGCGGCGGCGACTACGAGGCCCGCAAGGGCTCCGGCATCGGGCAGGGGTCGATCAGCCTCCACCCCGGCGGGCACAGCCACGGCCCGCAGCCCGGCGCCACCGAGAGGTCGCTCGGCAAGGAGTTCTTCGACGAGCTCGCCGTCATGGTCGACACGTTCCGGCCGCTCGAGCTCGGCGAGGGCGGCCGGGCCTGCGACGACGGCCGGTACGCCTGGACCTGGGCCGGTCGGGGGCCCGGCGGACCCACCGCCTGAGGCGCGGCGCCCGGCCGGGTAGGTTCGTCCGTCTGGTGCGGACCGACCCGGCGCGGTCGCGTCCCGGCGGACCGGCGAGCGGGTACGGAGGAACGGCGAGCGTGAGCACGGACGGCGCGACGCGGCCGGAGCACGGTCCAGCGGGCGGGTCGCAGGGGCCCGGCCCGCGGGCGGCCGACGGCGAGCCGACGGCCCGGGCGTCCCAGGTCGCCGACGAGCAGCGGCAGGTCGACGTCCTGTACGCGCGGCTCGACGAGCTGCGCGCCCGCGCCGACCGCGACCTGGCCGCCGTCCGGCGCCAGCGCGCCACCGGCAGCCACCAGAGCCGCTCCGAGCGCGACGCCTTCGCGACGCTGCACGAGAACCGCCTCGCGCAGCTGTGGGCCGTCGAGGACCGGTTGGTGTTCGGCCGGCTGGACCTCACTGACGGCGAGCACCGCTACGTCGGCCGGATGGGCCTGTCCGACGACGACCAGCGCCGGATGCTCGTCGACTGGCGCGCGCCCGCCGCCACCCCCTTCTACCAGGCGACGGCCGCGAACCCCGGCGACGTGGTCCGCCGCCGCCACCTCGTGCTGCACGAGCGGCAGGTCACCGGCGTCGAGGACGACGTGCTGGACCTCGACGCGATGGACGAGTCGGGCCTGGCCGGCCTCAGCGGCGAGGGTGCGCTGCTGGCCGCGGTCAACGCCCAGCGCACCGGGCGGATGGGGGACATCGTCGCCACCATCCAGGCCGAGCAGGACCGGATCATCCGCGCCGACCTCGGCGGCGTGCTCGTCGTCCAGGGCGGCCCGGGGACGGGCAAGACGGCCGTCGCGCTGCACCGCGCCGCGTACCTGCTCTACACCCACCGCGAGCGGCTGTCGCGCAGCGGCGTCCTGGTCGTCGGCCCCAGCCCGGTGTTCCTGCGCTACATCGAGCAGGTGCTGCCCTCGCTCGGGGAGACCGGCGTCGTGATGACCACCGCCGGGCAGCTCTTCCCCGGGGTGGACGCCCGCACCACCGACGAGCCGGACGTCGCCGCGCTCAAGGGCGACCTGCGGATGGCCGAGGTCGTCCGGCGCGCCGTCCGGGCCCGCCAGCGCGTGCCCTCGCGGCCGGTCGAGCTCGAGGTCGACGGCCACGACCTGGTGCTCACCCCCAAGGCGGTGCTCGCCGCCCGCGACAAGGCCCGCCGCACCGGCAGGCCGCACAACCTCGCCCGGGTCACCTTCGTCAAGGACCTGCTCGTCCACCTCGCCGACCAGGTCGCCCGACGGCTCGGCACCCGCTTCGATCCCGCCGACCGCGGCGACGTCATCGCCGACCTGCGGGCCTCCCGCGACGTCCGGGTGACCCTCAACCGGCTGTGGCTGCCGATGACCCCCCAGGACCTGCTCTCCCGCCTGCTCGCCGTGCCCGAGCGGCTCGACCAGGCCGCGCCCCACCTCACGACGGCCGAGCGCGCCCTGCTGCACCGCGACCTGGACGCGCCCTGGACCCTGGACGACGTCCCCCTGCTCGACGAGGCCGCCGAGCTCCTCGGCGAGGACGACAGCGCCGACCGCGCCCTCGCCCGCCAGCAGGCGCAGCGCCGGGCCGAGGAGGTCGAGTACGCCCGCAACGTGCTGCAGATGACGGGCGCCGGGCAGATGGTCTCGGCCGAGGCGCTCGCCGAGCGGTTCACCGAGGCCGGGCCGGACCTGTCCGTCGCCGAGCGGGCCCTGCACGACCGCACCTGGGCGTACGGCCACGTCGTGGTGGACGAGGCGCAGGAGCTGTCACCCATGATGTGGCGGGCCCTGCTGCGCCGGGTGCCCAGCAAGTCGGTGACGGCCGTGGGTGACCTGGCCCAGACCCGGGCCGCGGCGGGCGCCGGGTCGTGGGCCGCGGCGCTCGACCCGCACGTCGAGGGGCGCTGGCGGATGGAGCAGCTCACCGTCAACTACCGCACCCCGGCGCAGATCATGCGCACGGCCACCGCCGCGCTGCGCGCCCAGGGCGTGGACGCCGTGACGCCGGAGTCCGTGCGCGAGGGCACGTGGCCCCCGCTGGCCTCGCACCTGCCCGGCCTGGACGGCGCCGCGCTCGCCGACGTCGTGTCCGGTGAGCTGGACGTGCTGGCCGGCGGGCGGCTCGCCGTCGTCACCGCGCAGCGCCGGTGGGCCGCGGTCGCCGCCACCCTGACCGCCGCGCTGGGGGAGGACGCCGTGGCCGCCGGCGGCGGGGGACTGGACGCACCCGTCGCGGTGCTCACCGTCGAGCAGGCCAAGGGCCTGGAGTTCGACGGCGTCGTGCTGGTCGAGCCGGTCGAGGTGCTGGAGGACTCTCCGCGCGGCGCCGGTGACCTGTACGTGGCGATGACGCGCCCGACGCAGCGGCTGCACGTGGTGCACGACCGCCCGCTGCCGGCCGGTCTGGAGGACCTCGCGGCCGGGTGACCCGGTCGGGCGGCCGCGGTCAGTCTCGGTCAGCCGCCAGCACCCTCGGTCAGCCGCGGTCGGCGTCCGCGACCTCCTCCTCGGGCCGGGGCGGGACGCGGGAGTCCACCTCGAGCTCCTCGAGCTCGTGGTCCGGCTGCCCCTGGTCGGGCTGGCCGGGCGGCTGCTCGGGCCGGGTCACCCGCTCGGCCCCGGGCTGCTCGCTCACTGGTCGCCGCCCTCGGTGCCCTCGATCCGGAAGCCCACCTTCAGGCCGACCTGGACGTGCTCGACCTGACCGTCGAGCAGCTGCCCGCGGATCTGCGTCACCTCGAACCAGTCCAGGTGCCGGGTCGTCGCCGCCACCCGGTCGACGGCGTTGCGGATCGCCGCGTCGACCCCCTCGTGCGAGGACCCGACGACCTCCACCACCCGGTACACGTGCTCGCTCACGTCCGCCTCCCTCCGACGGCCGGACGCGCGCCGGCCGCTCGGTCCTGGTGGCACTCAACTCCCACCCGCCGCACGTGTCCACACCTGGCCGCACCTGACCGCACCTGCCTGCGAGACGGTGACCCGCCCCACCGGCGGGCGTAGGCTCGCGAGCCGTGAGGGTGAGCGCGCTGCTGACCGTGGCCCGCACCGCCCGCACCCGCTCGCGCGGGTGCGGGCGGTGCGCGCCGGCCAGGAGGCGGTCCGGCTCGCCGCGACCGCCGCCGGACTGAGCACCGGCGTGCTGGACGCCGTCCGGCACGGCGACGCCACCACGGCCGAGGTCGCCGACCGGGTCGGCACGGCCCGCACGCCGTTGCTGCTCGCCCTCCTCGGGGTGCTGGAGTCCCACCGGCTGCTGCGCCGGCGCCCCGACGACGACGGCACCGGCGTGCGGTGGCGGCTGACGCCACGCGGGCGGGCGGTCGTGGACGACGACGTGGCGCGGGCCGCGTACGAGGCCTACGCGGGCTACCACACCGGGCTGTACCGGGAGCTGCGCAGACAGCTCGACGGGGGTCCCGGACGACGGGACGTGACGGACGACGCGGACGTCGTCGCGAGGTCGTCCGCGGCGATGACGCCGTTCGTCACCGCCGAGCTCACGGCACTGGCGCGCGACCGCCGCCCGAGGCGGGTCCTGGACGTCGGCTGCGGGGCGGGCGGCCTGCTCGCCGCCGTCCTGGAGGAGGCGCCCGGTGCCACCGGCGTCGGGGTGGACGTCGATTCCGCCGCCGTGGACCTCGCACGGCAGCGCTGGCAGGCCACGGGGCTGGGGTCGCGGACGACGGGCGTCGTCGCGGACCTGCGCGACGCGGCGGCCCACCCGGACGTCGGGGACGGCTTCGACCTGGTGCTGCTCGCGAACGTCGTCTACTACCTGCCCGTGGAGGAGCGGGTGGAGGCCCTGCGCACCGTCGCGCGGCTGCTCGCGCCCGGGGGCGCGGTGCTGGTCGTCACCACGCTCGCCGGCGACTCCGCGTTCACGCGGCACCTCGACCTGCTGCTGCGCGCGCAGGAGGGCCGGATGGAGCTGCCCAGCCAGCGCGAGCTCGTCGCCCAGCTCCTCGAGGCCGGACTGGTCCCGGGTCCGGTGACCCGGGTCGCGGCCGGTGAGCCGCTGGTGTCGCTGCTCGCCGAGCGCCCGGTGGCCTGACGGCGATCCGGCCCGGTCAGGCGCCGGCGGGCTCGCGGCGCAGCGTCACCCCGGCAGCGCGCAGCTCCGCCAGCGCGGACCGCGTCGTGTCCGGGGCGACCCCGGCGGTGAGGTCGAGCAGGACCGTGGTGTCGAGACCCGCCGCGGCCGCGTCCAGGGCCGTGGCGCGCACGCAGTGGTCCGTGGCGATCCCCACGACGTCGACGGCGCGCACCCCGCGCGAGCGCAGCCAGTCGGCCAGGCCGACCTCGACGTCGTCCTGCACGGTGGTGCCCTCGAACCCCGAGTAGGCGGCCGCGTACGCGCCCTTGCGGAAGGCGGCCGTGACCGTGGAGGTGTCCAGGTCCGGGTGCAGGTCGGCGCCGGGGGTGCCGGCGACGCAGTGCGCGGGCCACGTCGCGACGAAGTCGGGTGAGTCGCTGAAGTGGTCGCCCGGGTCGTGGTGCCAGTCCTGGGTGGTGACGACCGCCGCGTAGTCGCCGGCGTGGGCGGCCAGGTGCGCCGACACGCCACGGGCCACCGCGGACCCGCCGGCCACGGCGAGGGAGCCGCCCTCGCAGAAGTCGTTCTGGACGTCCACGACGACCAGGGCGCGCGCCGGGTCCCGCACCGGCTGGTCCGTCGGATCGCTCGTCCGCTGGGTCACGGTGCTGCCTCCTGCTGCTCGTACACGGTCGGGATGCACGCCTCGCCCTTCGCCAGCCGGTGCGCGAAGGGCGGCAGCTCGGCGAACGAGGCGCGGTGCCGCTCGCGAGCCCGCTGCAGCCCCTGCCGGCCGGTGCGGCCCTCGTCGACCTGCCCGTCGGTGACGAGCGGGACGAGCAGCTCGCGGTCGTCGCCGTCGTCGGCGGGCGGGCGGCCGATGCCGACCACCTCGGCGGTCGCGGTCCCACGGGCGTCCCGGCGGCGCAGGGCGTACTTGCGGCCGCCGACGCTGGTCTTGCTGGCCGAGGCCTTGGCGACGGAGACCATCTCCCCGCCCGGACCCTCCCGGGCGACGAGCTTGTAGACCAGCCCCGCGGTGGGGTGGCCGCTGCCGGTGACCAGCGACGTGCCGACCCCGTAGGCGTCCACCGGACCGGCGCCCAGGGCCGCGATGGCGTACTCGTCGAGGTCGCTGGTGACGACGACCTTGGTGTCGCGGGCGCCGAGCCCGTCGAGCTGGGCGCGGACCTCGATGGCCTGGGCGAGCAGGTCGCCGGAGTCGAGGCGGACGGCGCCCAGCCCGGTCCCCGCGACCTCGACGGCCGTCGCCACCGCCCGTGGGACGTCGTAGGTGTCCACCAGCAGCGTGGTCCCCGGGCCGAGGGAGTCGACCTGGGCCCGGAAGGCGGCGCGCTCGTCGTCGTGCAGCAGCGTGAACGAGTGCGCGGCCGTCCCCACGGTGGGGATGCCGTACCGCTGACCGGCGGCGAGGTTGGACGTCGAGGCGAAGCCGGCGACGTACGCGGCGCGGGAGGCGGCGACGGCGGCGTCCTCCTGGGTGCGCCGGGACCCCATCTCCAGCAGCGGTCGGTCGCCGGCCGCGCAGGCCATCCGGGACGCGGCGGACGCCACGGCGCTGTCGTGGTTGAGCACCGACAGCACGAGCGTCTCGAGCACGACCGCCTCGGCGAAGGTGCCCTCCACCACGAGGATCGGGGACCCGGGGAAGAAGCACTCGCCCTCGGCGTACCCCCACACGCGGCCGCCGAACCGGTAGGACGCCAGCCACTCCAGGGTGGGCTCGTCGACGACCTGCTCGTCGGCCAGCCAGGCGAGGTCGGCGTCGTCGAACCGGAAGCGCTCCAGCGCCTCGAGCAGCCGGCCGGTGCCGGCCACGACGCCGTACCGCCGTCCCTCCGGCAGTCGGCGGGCGAAGACCTCGAAGACGCTGCGGCGGTGGGCCGCGCCGCTGCGCAGGGCGGCCTCCACCATCGTCAGCTCGTACCGGTCGGTCAGCAGCGCGGTCGTGGCGGACGGTCCGTTCACTGCGGTCACGCGCCAACCCTAGAGTGGACGTCGTGCAGCCTCACCTCGTGCCCGTCGCCGTCGCGACGGCCCCCGTGGAGGAGCGGCAGGCCGACGCCGCGGAGGCCGTGCGCCCGGACACCCCGTGGGTCACCATCGTCTGGAACGACCCGGTGAACCTCATGTCGTACGTCACCTACGTCTTCCAGACCTACTTCGGCTACCCCCGCGAGAAGGCCGACACGCTGATGCGGCAGGTGCACGAGGAAGGCCGCGCGGTGGTGTCCAGCGGCACGATGGAGGAGATGGAGCGCGACACCGAGGCCATGCACGGTTTCGGCCTGTGGGCGACGTTCACCCAGGACCGGAACGGCTGACGGTGGCGACGGCGTTCCGGCGCGACCGCGACGGCGCGGTCGCGTGCGGCCTCGACGAGGGCGAGCGCGACCTGCTCACCCGGCTCTTCCTCGACGTGGCGGAGATGCTGGAGGGCGGGCTGGCCGACGACGCCGGCACGGACCCGCTGACGGCCATGGTGGGGATCGCCGAGGACGCCCGCGAACCCGACGACCCGGCCCTCGCCCGGTTGCTGCCCAACGCCTCGCGGGACGACGGCGAGGTCGCCGCGGAGTTCCGCCGGTACACCGAGACGGGCCTGCGCCGCCGCAAGTCCCGGAACCTGCGGCGGGCCGTCGCGAGCCTGCACGAGCGCCGGTCGTCCTCGGAGGCGGGGGAGGGTGCGGGCGAGCGCCGGCGCGGCCGGCGCCGGTCCGACGACGTCACGGTGCGGCTGGACGACGAGACGGCCGGCGCGTGGTTGACGGCCCTGACCGACGTCCGGCTCGTGCTCGCCGAGCGGGTGGGCGTGCGCACCGACGAGGACGCCGAGGCGCTGTCGGAGCTGGCGTCCACGGGGGACCCGGACGACCCGCGGGCCTGGCTGGCCGCGGTGTACGACTTCCTCACCTGGCTGCAGGAGACCCTGGTGCACGCGGTGCTGCCCGGCGCGGCCGACCCGCCCGGACAGGACTGACCGGCGGCGACCGGGTCGTTCGGGTCGAGGTCGGCGGGTCGGTCGGGTCGGGCCCGGCGGTCAGCCGGCGACGACGCGGTCGCGGCCGGCGCGCTTGGCCGCGTAGAGGCGCTCGTCCGCCAGCCGCAGCAGCTCGAGCTGCTCCGTGGCCCCGGGGCGGGCGACGGCGACGCCGAAGCTCGCGGTGACGCGTCCGAGGTGCGGTGACACGTCGGACCAGGTGCGCGTCCGCAGCGCCGTGCGCACCAGCTCGCACCGGGCCACGGTGGCGTCCAGGTCGTGACCGGGCAGGACGAGGAGGAACTCCTCGCCGCCGAGCCGCGCCGCGAACGCGGGCTCGTCGACGACGTCGGCGAGCAGCGCGGCGGTCCGCACCAGGACGGCGTCGCCCACCTCGTGGGAGAAGGTGTCGTTGACCGCCTTGAAGTGGTCGAGGTCGACGATCGCGACGCCCACCGGGGCCCCGGTGCGCTGCGCGTCCTCCAGCAGCGTGGGCAGCAGCGCGTCGACGTGACGGCGGTTCCACAGCCCCGTCAGCGGGTCGTGCAGCGACAGGTCGCGCAGCCGCTCGCTCTCGCGGCGGGCCTCGGCGGTCTCGAACACGGCCTGGGCGATCTTGGCGCGACCGTCCCGCTCGGCGGCCCACAGCGCCGCGGTCGCGGCGTGGAAGCGCTGGTGCTCGGCCAGCGCCTCGCGGTAGAGCCCCTGCGCGCAGAGCAGCTCGGACCGCTCCTGGTGGACCCTGGCCGCCACCTCGGCCAGCCCGCGGGTGGCGCACAGCCGGTCGGCCCGGTCCAGGGCGTCGGCGGCGGCGTCGTGCTCGCCGAGACCGCGGTGGGCCTCGGCGAGGGTCAGCAGGCAGTCGGCGGCGGCGTCGGGGTCGGCGCCCTCGTCCTGCTCGTCCACGCGCTCGGCGAGGAAGGCCGCGGCGGTGGCGGCCTCGCCGTCGGTGAGCAGGACGCGCGCGTAGGTGTCGACGTGGCTGGCCTGCAGCGGGACGTCGTGCTCGGCGGCGACGCGGACCATCCGCTCGGCGGTCGCGCGGGCCTGCCCGTCCTGGCCGTCGAGGTGCGACATGTAGGCGAGGTTGTTGAGTACGGACACCAGGGTGGTCTCGTCACCCTCCTGGACCAGCTCTGCGGCGAGCTCGACGAGGCGGCGCTCGGCGTTCGCGAAGTCCCCGGTCCGCGCCAGCGCGATCGCGAGCAGCAGGCGGTGGTCGACGTGCACGGCCCGGGGTGCGTCGGGCGGGGTGTTCTCCACGGCGTGGACGGCGTGCTCCATCGACAGCCCGAAGTCGCCGAGGGCGCGCATCACCAGCGCCAGCTGCCCGTGGCTGCGGGCCAGGACGTAGCCGTCGGCCGCCTCGGTGGCCCACCGGTTGACGTCCCGGGCGATCCGGGCCGCGGCCGCGGTGCGACCCCGCCGTGCCAGCGTGTTGGCGTGCAGCAGCCGCGCCCGCATCACCAGGTCCACGGCGCCGAGGGCCGCGGCGCGCTGCTCGAGGCCGGTGACCTCGTCGTCGCCGTCGACCTGCCGGGCGCCGGGCAGGCTCTCGAGCCGCAGGAGCGCCGCGGTGAGGGCGTCTCGCTCGTCGGCCCGCGACGGCGAGACCGCCAGGGGCGTCTGGGCGCTGCTCACACCGTCCGATCGGCCGGTGGGGGCCCGGTCCTGAGCGCATCGGGCGGGTCGTGTCCAGGAAGTGACGGACGGTGACGATGGTCACGACGGCGTCCACGGGGCCCGTGCCGTCGCGACCCGCCCGTAGGCTCTTCGCCGTGGCGGACGCACCCATCGGCATCTTCGACTCCGGGTTCGGCGGCCTGACCGTGGCGCGCGCCGTCCTGGACCAGCTGCCGAACGAGCCGGTCGTCTACCTGGCGGACACGGCCCGCCAGCCGTACGGGCCGCGCCCGATCGCGCAGGTCCGCGCCTTCGCGCTGGAGTGCCTCGACGAGCTCGTCGCCCAGGGCGTCAAGCTGCTCGTCATCGCGTGCAACTCCGCCAGCGCCGCCGTCCTGCACGACGCCCGCGAGCGGTACGACGTGCCCGTGGTCGAGGTGATCCGGCCGGCGGTGCGCCGGGCGTCCGCGGCCACCCGCAACCAGCGCGTCGGGGTGATCTGCACGCGCGCGACCGCCACGTCCGGGGCGTACGAGGACGCGTTCGCCGCGGCCCCCGACGTCCACGTCACCACGCAGGCGTGCCCGCGGTTCGTGGAGTTCGTCGAGGCGGGCGTGACGACCGGCCCCGAGCTGCTCGACGTGGCCCGCGAGTACCTGCGCCCGGTCGCCCGCGCGGACGTCGACACCCTCGTCCTGGGCTGCACCCACTACCCGCTGCTGACCGGGGTGCTCGCCTACGTGATGGACGAGCTCAACCCGCGGCAGACGGTGACCCTGGTCAGCAGCGCGGAGGAGACCGCGCAGGAGGTCTACCGCCAGCTCACCCGGGCCGGGCTCAACCGGCCGGACGACCTGCCGGCACCCGTGCACCGGTTCCTCACCACCGGCGACCCGGCGGAGTTCGCGGTGCTGGCGCGCCGGTTCCTCGGCCCGGAGGCGGCCGTGGCCGCCGCCGCGGCCGCCGCGGGGGTGCCGGCGTGAGGCTCACCGTCCTGGGCTGCTCCGGCTCCTTCCCCGGGCCCACGTCGCCGGCGTCCGGGTACCTCGTGGAGGCCGAGGACGACACGGGCCGGACGTGGCGCCTCGTCCTGGACCTCGGCAACGGCGCGCTCGGACCCCTGCAGCGGCACGCGCCGCTGCGGGCGGTGGACGCGATCCTGCTGTCGCACCTGCACGCCGACCACTGCCTCGACCTGTGCGGGTACTACGTCTTCCTGAAGTACCAGCCGTCCCGCGACGAGCGGACCCCGATCCCGGTGCACGCCCCGACCGGCGCCGCGGACCGGCTCGCCCGCGCCTACGACCTGGACCCGGACCCGGGGATGACCGGCGAGTTCACGTTCGTCACGTGGGCGCCGGGCCGGCCCGTGCGGGTGGGCCCGTTCACGGTGACCCCCTCGCCGGTGCTGCACCCGGTGGAGGCGTACGCGATGCGGGTGGAGGGCCCCGGCGAGGACGGTGGCCGGGTCACCCTGACCTACACCGGGGACACCGACACCTGCGCCGGCGTGCTCGAGGCGGCCCGGGGCGCCGACCTGCTGCTCGCCGAGGCCGCGTTCGAGGAGGGCCGCGACGCCGACCGTGGGATCCACCTGACCGGCCTGCGCGCGGGCGAGCTGGCCCGGGACGCCGGTGCGGGCCGGCTGCTGCTGACCCACCTGCCGGCGTGGAACGACCCGGGCAAGGCCCTCGACGACGCGCGCCTCGCCTTCGCCGGGCCGGTCGACCTGGCCGCCCCGGACGCCGTCCACGTCGTCTGACCACCAGGCCGCCCCCTAGGCTCGCGGCCATGAGCTCTCGCCCCGACGGACGGACCCCGGACCAGCTGCGCGACGTGCGGATCACCCGCGGCTGGCTCGACCACGCCGAGGGCAGCGTGCTGGTGGAGTTCGGCGCCACCCGCGTGCTGTGCGCCGCGTCGTTGACCGAGGGCGTCCCGCGCTGGCTGAAGGGCAAGGGCACCGGCTGGGTGACGGCCGAGTACGCGATGCTGCCTCGCTCGACGAACACGCGCTCCGACCGCGAGTCGGTCAAGGGCCGCGTCGGCGGACGGACCCACGAGATCTCCCGCCTCGTCGGCCGGTCCCTGCGCTCGGTGATCGACACCAAGGCGCTGGGGGAGAACACGATCGTGCTGGACTGCGACGTGCTTCAGGCGGACGGCGGCACCCGCACCGCGGCCATCACCGGTGCGTACGTGGCCCTCGCCGACGCCGTCGCCTGGGCGCGCCGCCGGGGCCTGGTCAAGCGGGACCCGCTGCGCGACTCGGTCGCCGCGGTGAGCGTGGGCATCAGCGACGGGACTCCCGTCCTGGACCTCAGCTACGTCGAGGACGTCAGGGCCGAGACCGACATGAACGTCGTCGTCACGGGTTCCGGGGCGTTCGTGGAGGTCCAGGGCACCGCCGAGGGCGCACCGTTCGACCGGGCCGAGCTGGACGCGCTGCTCGACCTCGGCGTCGCCGGCTGCGCGCGGCTGACCGAGCTGCAGCGCGAGGCGCTGGCCGCTGACGCCCCGGGGTACCGGTGACCGCCGGGGGCCGGCCCGCTGCCCCGGCCGGTGCGCGGCTCGTGCTCGCCACCCGCAACCTCAACAAGGTGCGGGAGCTGCGCCAGATCCTCGCCGACGCCCTCGGCGACGCCGCCCGTGCCGTCGACCCGGCCGTCGACCCGGCCGTCAGCCCGGCCGTCGACCTGGACGCCGCCGTCGTCGGCGCCGCGGACCTGCACGGGGTCGAGGACGTGCGGGAGACCGGTGTGACGTTCGCGGAGAACGCCCTGCTCAAGGCGCGTGCGGTGAGCGCGGCGACCGGGCTGCCCGCCGTGGCCGACGACTCCGGTCTGGCGGTCGAGGTGCTGGGCGGGGCGCCGGGGGTGTTCTCCGCGCGGTGGGCCGGCCGGCACGGTGACGACACCGCCAACCTCGAGCTGCTGCTGGCGCAGGTCGCCGACGTGCCGGACGAGCACCGCGCGGCGGCGTTCGTCTGCGCCGCGGCCCTGGTGGTGCCCGGCGGCCCGGAGGTCGTGGAGCACGGCCGGCTCGAGGGCACCCTGGAGCACGGCCCGCGCGGGGAGGGCGGGTTCGGCTACGACCCGGTGCTGCGGCCACTGGGCGAGACCAGGACCTGCGCGGAGCTCACCGCGGCGGAGAAGAACGCCATCAGCCACCGCGGGCAGGCCGTGCGGGCGCTCGTGCCGAGGCTGGTCGAGCTGCTGACCTGACGCGCGGGCCGGGCCAGCGCCCGGCCCCATCCGCGCGCGGTCCCGCTCCGAACCCCTGGTGTGGGAGACGACGACGTGACGACGAACCGGCGGCGGTCACCCGGGCGGTCCCGAGGCGGACGCCGGTGGGCCGCCCTGGCGGGACTCGTCGCGGGCGGGGTGACGCTCGGGGTGGCCGAGCTCGTGGCGGCGCTGGTGGCGCCGGCGTCCGCGCCGCTGCTCGCGGTGGGCGGGGCGTTCGTCGACCGCACGCCGGCGTGGTTGAAGGACCTCGCCATCGACTGGTTCGGGACCGCGGACAAGATCGCCCTGTTCGTCGGCATGGCCGCCGTCGTGGCGGTCCTCGCGGCGACCGCTGGCGTGCTGGCCAGGGAGCGGCCGGCCCTCGGCTCCGGGATGGTCGTCGCTCTCGGGGGCGTGGCCGCGGTCGCGGCGCTCACCCGGCCGAGCCCGGACGCCCTGGCTCCGCTGCCCAGCGTCGCGGGTGTCGTCGCGGGCCTGCTCGCCCTGAGGTGGCTGCTGGCCCGGCTCCCCGCGACGGACGTCGGCCGCGCAGGGGCCGACGTCCGCGACGCGTCGCCGTCGCCGTCGCCGTCGCCGTCGCGGTCGCGGTCGCCGTCCCCGGACCGCCGCCGGTTCCTCCTGGCAGCCGGTGCCGCGGGAGCCGTGGCCGTGCTGTCCGCCGCCGGGGCGCGAGTGGTGACCGCCACGGCACGTGGCGTCGCGGCGGCGCGGGAGGCGCTGCGGCTCCCCGCCCCCGCCCGCCCCGCCGACCCGTTGCCCCCGGGGGTGGACGTGGACGTCGAGGGCGTCGAGCCGTTCGTCACGCCGAACGGCGACTTCTACCGGATCGACACCGCGCTGCGGGTTCCCCAGGTCGACGCGGCGTCGTGGTCGCTGCGCGTGCACGGCCTGGTCGAGGAGGAGGTCGAGCTCGACTTCGAGGAGCTCCTGGACGCCGACCTCGTCGAGGCCTGGGTCACGTTGACCTGCGTCTCCAACGAGGTCGGTGGCGACCTGGCCGGCAACGCGCGGTGGCTCGGCCTGCCCGTCCGCGAGGTGCTCGCGCGGGCCCGGCCGCTGCCGGGGGCCGACATGGTGCTGTCGACCAGCGTCGACGGGTGGACGGCGTCCACGCCGCTGGAGGTCCTCACGGACGACCGGGACGCCCTGCTGGCCGTCGGGATGAACGGCGAGCCGCTGCCCGTCGAGCACGGCTACCCGGTGCGGATGGTCGTCCCCGGCCTCTACGGGTTCGTGTCGGCGACCAAGTGGGTCGTGGACCTGGAGGTCACCCGGTTCGCCGACGCCACGGCCTACTGGACCGACCGCGGCTGGGCCGAGCGCGCACCGGTCAAGACGATGTCCCGGATCGAGGCGCCACGGCCGTTCGCTCGGCTCGGCGCAGGTCCCGTCGCGGTCGGCGGCACGGCGTGGGCGCAGACGCGCGGGATCAGCGCCGTCCAGGTGCGCGTGGACGACGGGGAGTGGCAGGACGCGACGCTCGCCGCCGGCGCCGGCCCGGACACCTGGCGGCAGTGGTCCTGGACCTGGGACGCGACGCCCGGCAGCCACACGCTGTGGGTCCGCGCGGTCGACGGCGAGGGGCAGGTTCAGACGCCCGAGAGGGCCGAGCCCGTGCCCGACGGTGCGAGCGGCTGGCACTCGCGGGTCGTCACCGTCGAGTGACCCGCGCACTCCCGCGCCCCTGGACCCATCCGCCCGGGTCCGGGCTCCGAACCACCGGTGACAGAACGACATCGACCCGAGGAGTCACCATGAGGACCCGTCTCGCACTGACCGCCGTCGTCGCCTCCGTCGCGCTCGCGACGGCTGCCTGCTCCTCCGAGGAGGAGCCGACCACCGGCTCGCAGGACACGATGGCCGAGGAGACCGAGGGCACCGACATGGGGGACGAGATGTCCTCCGACGAGGAGATGACGGCCGCCGGCCCGGTCGGCCCCGGGTGCGAGGCCTACGCCGAGGAGAACCCCGACGGCCCGGGCTCGATCGAGGGCATGTCCGAGGCGACCGTCACCCAGGCCGCCGCCGGCAACCCGCTGCTCACGACGCTGGTGTCCGCGCTCTCCGGTGGGCTGAACCCGGACGTCGACCTGACCAGCACGCTCGACGGGGGCGAGTTCACCGTCTTCGCACCGGTGGACGACGCCTTCGCGCAGGTGGACGCCGCGACGCTGGAGACGCTGAAGACGGACGCCGACCTGCTCACCTCGGTGCTGACGTACCACGTGGTCGAGGGGCAGAAGTCGCCGGAGGAGGTCACCGGGACGCAGACCACCGTCCAGGGCGGCACGCTTGAGGTCGCCGGTGAGCCGGAGATGCTGACCGTCAACGGTGCCGACGTCCTCTGCGGTGGTGTGCAGACCGCGAACGCCACCGTCTACCTGATCGACTCGGTGCTCATGCCGATGAGCTGACCGGCACCCCTGTCGGACGACGGGCCGCGCGCACCCGGAGCCGCGGCCCGTCGTCGTGCCCTGGAAGCCTCGGGGAGGAGCCTCGGGGAGAACCCTCGCGGAGACCCCTCGGGGAGGACCCTCAGGGAGACGCGGGCAGCAGCAGCTGCAGCGCCAGCCGGACCGCCGGGTCCGAGGTGTCGAGCGCCACGGTCTCGTGGAGGCGACGCAGCCGGTAGCGGAAGGTGTTGGGGTGCACGTGCAGCGCGGCCGCGGCCGCGCGGGGGTCGCCGGGGTGGGCGAGCGCGGCGGCGAGGGTCCCGGCCCAGTCCCCGCCGTGCACCCGGTCGTGGTCCAGGACCTGCCGGACGGCGGGCGGGAGGGGCCCGCCGGCGACCGCGCGGCGGGCGCGGGCGACGACGAGGTCCGCCCAGGCGTCCTCCGCCGCGGCGAGCGGCCGTTCACCGCCGGCCCTCAGCGTCCCGTCCGCCAGCAGGCTCATGAGCTCCACGGCCTCCAGCCGGGCCGTCGGGACGTCGTCCGGGTCGGCCACGGGCCGGGAGGCGGCGACCAGGCCCGTGGCCGTCGTCGCGCACAGCCACGCCCAGCTGCCCGGGACGTGCGCGGCGGAGGCGTCCACGAGGACGAGCACCGCGCCGTCCACGGCCGCCAGGCGGGGCGACCGCCAGCCGGACCAGCGCAGGACGGCGCGCCAGCGGTCCGCGTGCCCGGGGGACGCGCCGCCGGCCACCGCGCGTCCCCCGGCGCTCTCGGAGAGGCAGACCACCCGCCAGGGAGACGTCCCGGGAGGCGCCCAGCCGGGTGGGGCGGTGCCGGACAGGGCCGCCTGGAGGCGCTCCGCCTCCAGGCGCCCCACGAGGTCCTCCTGCGCTCGCAGCCGCAGCAGGTGCAGGGCGAGGGAGGACACCACGCGCTGCAGCTCGGCGACGTGCTCCGCGGGGACGGGGGAGTCGACCACCGCCCAGATGGACCCGAGGAGCTCGCGGCCGGCGCGGACCGGGATGACGAGCCGCGGGGAGATCCCCGGCCCCCACGACGGGACGACGACCGGCTCGTCGGAGCGCTGTAGCGCCTGCAGCACGCCCATCGCCCGGAACCGCTCGGTCAGCTCCGCGGGGACCCGCCGGCCGACGATCGTGGACAGCCGGGCCGGGTCGGCTCCCTCCTGGCGCGAGGAGTGCGCCAGCACCCTGGACGCCGGGTCCTCGACGGTCACCGGACCACCGAGGACGGCCGCGAGGGCCTCCGCCAACGTGAACAGCTCGCCGAACCCGGTGCCGGGTGCGTCGGGCGCGCCGCCCGGGTGGTCCAGCAGCGAGCGCAGCAGCCACACCAGGTGGGCCCAGCCGCTGCCGGCCGGGACGGCGAGCAGGTCGACGCCCGCGCCCTCGGCGTGCTCGCGCACCACCGGGTGGGTCGCGGTCCTGTGGTCCAGCGCCACCGCGGCCGCCCCGGCCCGGCCGCAGTGGGTGACGAGCGCGGCGACCCGGTCGGCGTCGTCGGAGGCCGCCACGCACAGCACGAGGTCCCCGGTGTGCACGGCGTGACCGGTCGGCACCGGCTCGGTGCCGGCGGGTGCCGGCAGCAGGGCGACGTCGCGCACGGGCGCGCGGCCGTCGCCCCGCACCAGCTCCAGCAGGGCCGGTCCCAGTGTCTCGACGACCTCCGCCACCGTGGGCACGGCGTCACCTGCCTCTCCTGCGAGTTTCGCGCGTGCGGCCGGGTGCCGCGAGCACACGAGGTTGTCCTCAGCGCACTATGGAGGATGTCAGATTGGTCCTGAACGCACGATGACCTCGGACCCTGGGCGCCCGACGATGGTGGGGTCGCGCCCGCGTCCGTCCCGGAGGTCACCGTGCCCACCCCCTCGTCCTCGTCCTCGTCCCCGCGCCACGCCGTCGTCGTCGGCGGCGGCATGGTCGGCCTGTCGACCGCCTGGTACCTCCAGGAGCAGGGCCTGGACGTGACGGTGCTCGAGCGTCACCACGTGGCGGCCGGTTCGTCCTGGGGCAACGCCGGCTGGCTGACGCCCGGTATCACCACCCCGCTGCCGGAGCCCGCGGTCCTGCGGTACGGGGTCAAGGCCGTCCTGAGCCCGTCGTCGCCGGTGTACGTGCCGCCGTCGGCGAACCCCAGCCTGCTGCGGTTCCTGCTCGGCTTCGTCGGCCACTCCACGACCCGGGCGTGGCGGTCCGCCATGAGCCACCTCGTCGGCGTGAACGGCCTGGCGCTGGAGGCGTTCGACCGGATGACCGCGGGTGGGGTGCCCGCCCGCACGCTGGACGCCCAGCCCTTCACCGCCGCGTACCGGACCGAGGCCGACCGCACCGTCCTGCTCGAGGAGCTCGAGCACATCCGCGCCAGCGGTCAGCGGATCGACGTGGACGTCGTCACGGGTGACGAGGCGCGGGCCGCGGTGCCCGCGCTGTCCGGAGAGGTCACCGCGGCCCTGCTGCTGCACGGGCAGCGCTACGTCGACCCCGGCGCCTTCGTGCACGCGCTGGCGGACGCCGTCCGCGCCCGCGGGGGCAAGGTCGAGGAGGGCGTCGAGGTCACCGGTGTCGAGGCGCCCGGCGGCGCCCCGGTCGTCCGCACCACCGGTGGTGACCACCCGGCCGACGCCGTCGTCGTCGCGACCGGCGCCTGGCTCGGCCGGCTCGCGCGCCCGCTCGGCGTCCGACAGGTCGTCCAGGCCGGCCGCGGGTACAGCTTCAGCGTCGCCGCGGAGCGGCTGCCCGCGGGCCCGGTGTACTTCCCGGCGCAGCGGGTGGCGTGCACGCCGCTCGGTGACCGCCTGCGGGTCGCCGGGATGATGGAGTTCCGCTCCCCGGAGGCGGCCCTGGACCCGCGGCGCGTCCGGGCGATCGTCGAGGCGGCCCGCCCGCTGCTCACCGGGGTCGACCTCGACGACCGCCAGGACGAGTGGGTCGGTTCGCGCCCGTGCACCGTGGACGGCCTGCCGCTCATCGGCGCGACCCGGCTGCCGGGCGTGCACGTCGCGGGTGGTCACGGCATGTGGGGGATCACCCTGGGGCCGGTCACCGGCCGCCTGCTGGCCGAGCAGGTCGCGACCGGACGGCGGCCTGCCGAGCTCGCGCCGTTCGACCCGCTGCGCTGACGCTCGCGCCAGGACGGACGCGGGCGGCCACCGCCGCCCCCGTCGGTCCATCGTAGGCTCCTGCCCGCGCGGGAGTGGTGTAACTGGCAGCCACGCAGGATTTAGGTTCCTGTGCCCTCTGGGCGTGCGGGTTCGAGTCCCGCCTCCCGCACCGTGGTCCTGGTCCGCCCGGCGACGCGTTCGGCCTGCCAGGTGTGGATGTCCGCGACCCACTCCCACCCGGGCTCGGCGTCCGGTCCGATCCTCGGGTCGTCCGGGGCCCGGCCCTCTCGCAGGGCGTGCAGGTACGCGCGGTCGAGGCCGATCCGGGTGCGGACCTGCGCGCCGCGCGCGACGGACCCGTGGCCGGGCACGACGGCGTCCACGTCGCGGGCCACCGCCGCCAGGACGTCCAGGCCACGCAGGTAGTCCTCGACGGGGTCGTTGCCGTCGCGGTCGTCGTCGAGCATCGGGACGAAGACGTCCGACAGCATGTCCCCGGCGACGAGGACCCCCGCGTCCTCGACCAGCAGCGCGGCGTGGCCGGGGGAGTGGGCGGGGTGCTCGATAACCCGGACGGCGGGACCGTCCCACGGCAGGTGGCGAACGCCCGCGGGCAGACCGGTCAGCACCCCGAACAGGTCCAGCGGCACGTCCTCGGCGATCTCGGGCGGCAGCCCCTCGGCGGCCGTCGACCGCCAGTCCGCGGCGGACCGGAGCGCGCGCATCACCTCCGCGCACCGGGCCGTGCCGTACCGGGGCGCGACGCCGAGCGCGGGGTGCCACAGCACGTGGTCCCAGTCGGGGTGGGTCGCGAACCCGGCCACGACGGGCAGGCCCACGCGGGCCAGGTCACCGGCGAGGCACGTCAGCTCGCCGGTGGTCAGGCCGGGGTCGACGACGAGGACGCCGTGCGTCCCCTGCACCACCACGGTGTTGTTGCGCAGCAGCTCGCTGCGGTGGACGAGCACCCCGTCGGTGACCTGGGTGAGCACGGACGCCTCCCTCTCCCGCTGTGCGAGGCACCGGAGATGCTGCCCGCTGCGGGGCGACCACGGGGGCGTACGCGCGAATTGTTCTTCACTTATATAGGGCTCGACTCACGCACGAGGCGGTCCCATGCTGGTCCGGTGCACGCGTTCGACGTCCTTGGTGACCGGGTGAGGCGACGGATCCTCGAGCTGCTGGCCGACGGCGAGTTGCCGGCCGGTGAGATCACGGCCGTCGTGCACCCGGCCAGCGCCCCGACGGCACCTTCCAGGCCAGCGTGAGCCGGTCCACCGCCCTGGCCATGGAGGAGCTGATGCGGCGGTGGACCCGGTTCGCCGAGGCGGACGACGCCGTCCGGGCGCTGGTCACCGGCGAGCGGCGGGTCAGCGGCACCGACCGGCGGATCACCTGGCGCACCAAGGCGGTCGACGGCTCCTCCGTCGTCGTGACCAGCGAGCCGAAGAAGAACGGGACCGCCTCGCTGGTCGCCACGCAGATCGGGGTGCCGACGGCCGAGGCGAACGAGGAGGCCAGGCGGGCGTGGACCGACGCGGTCGAGCGCTTCGTCGCCACCCTCTGACCCGCACCGACCCGCGCCGACCGACGACTGACCCGCGCCGCCCGGCGACTGACCCGCGCCGCCCGGCGCGGGTCAGTCGAGTCCGAGGTCCTTGCGCAGCTTGGCGACGTGGCCCTTGGCCCGCACGTTGTACGCCGCGTGCTCGACCGTGCCGTCCGGGCCGACCACCACGGTCGAGCGGATCACGCCCGTCACCGTCTTGCCGTAGCTCTGCTTCTCGCCCCAGGCGCCGTAGGCGGTCAGCACCGCCTTGTCGGGGTCGCTGGCCAGCGGGAACGTCAGGCCGTCGCGCTCGACGAACCGGGCGAGCCTGTCCGGGGCGTCGGGGGAGACCCCGACGACCGTGTACCCCTGGCCCGTCAGGGCATCGAGGCTGTCGCGGAAGTCGCAGGCCTGCGTGGTGCAGCCAGGGGTCATCGCGGCCGGGTAGAAGTACACGATCACGTGCTCGCCCCGGTGCTCGGCCAGGTCGAACACCGACCCGTCGTGGGTCGGCAGGCTGAACGCGGGCGCGGTGTCACCGGGGGAGAGTCGGGTCGTCATGGCACGCGAGGCTACCGAGCGCCCCCGACGGGCCGACCGGGCCCGCCGCGCCCACCGCCCTAGTTGCGAACGTGTCGCAATAAGGGCGAGGATGCGGTCGTGCACGTACCCGACGGCTTCCTCGACGCGACCACATCGATCGCCACCGGCGCGCTCGCCGCCGGCGCGGTCGGCCTCAGCCTCCAGCGTGCCGAGCGGGAGGTCCGCGAGACCGGCCCCGCGCTCGCCGGCCTCACCTCGGCCTTCGTGTTCGCGGTGCAGATGGTGAACTTCCCGGTCGGGCCGGGGACGAGCGGCCACCTGATGGGCGGCGCCCTGGCCGCGGTGCTCGTCGGGCCGTGGACGGCGGTCCTGGTGCTCACCGTCGTCCTGATGCTGCAGGCGCTGTTCTTCGCCGACGGCGGGCTCACCGCGCTGGGCACCAACATCACGCTCATCGGCGTCGTCACCGTCCTCGTCGGCTACGTCGTCACCCGCGCGCTGCTCGGGGTGCTGCCGCGCCGTCCGGGCAGCGTGGTCCCGGCCGCCGGCGTGGGCGCGTTCGTCTCCGTGCCCGCCGCCGCGCTCGTCTTCGTCGCCCTGTACGCCGTCGGCGGCGCCGTCCCGATCCCGCTCGAGCGGCTGACCGCGGCCATGCTCGGCTGGCACGCCGTCATCGGCGTCGGCGAGGCCCTCATCACCGCCGCGGTCGTCGGCGCGGTCGTCGCCACCCGCCCCGACCTCGTGCACGCCGCCCGGCACCTGCGGCCGGACCTCGTGCTCGTCGACGCCGAGGGCCGCAGCCGCACCGTCGCCGCCGACGCGCCGGTCGCCACCCGTCCCGGACGCCGGCCCCTCGCTGTCGGCCTGGCCGTCTCCCTCGTCGTCGGCGGGCTGCTCAGCCTGGCCGCCAGCGCGAACCCCGACGGCCTCGAGCACGTCGGCGAGACCCTCGGGTTCGCCGACAGCGCCCGCGACTCGGCCGTCGCCGGCAGCCCGCTCGCCGACTACGGGGTCGCCGGCGTCGGCGACGCCGCGCTGTCCGGGGCGCTCGCCGGTGTCGTCGGCGTCCTGCTGACCGTCGTCGTCGGCCTGGGCGTCGCCGCGCTCGCCGCCCGCGGCCGCACCCGGCAGGACGACGACGACCGCGTCGCCGTCCGGGACTGAGGTCGCCGACGTGGGCGCCACCCACCTGCCCCACGCCCACGGCGACCCGGCGTCGCCCGCCGACGGGCTGCTCGTGCCCGCCGACACGGTGGTGCACCGGTTGCCCGCGCACACCAAGGTCCTGGCGCTGACGGCGTTCGTCCTCGTCGTCGTGGCCACCCCCGCGACGGCGTGGCCGGCGTTCGCCGGGTACGCGGTGCTGCTGGCCGGCGTCGTCCTGCTCGCCCGCGTGCCCGCGCGCACCGTGGCCCGCCGGTCCTTGGTCGAGACCCCGTTCGTGGTCTTCGCGCTGCTGCTGCCGTTCGTCGCCGAGGGTCCACGGGTCGACGTCGCCGGGCTGGGCCTGTCGCGCGTCGGGCTCGTCGGCGGCGGCCTGCTGCTGGCCAAGGCGACCCTCGGCGTCGTCGCCGCGATCGTGCTCGCCGCCACGACCGCGCCCCGGGAGCTCCTCGTCGGGCTGGAGCGGCTGCGGATGCCCCGCCTGCTCGTGGCCATCCTGTCCTTCATGGTCCGGTACGCCTCCGTCGTCGTCGGCGACCTGCACCGGATGCGGGTCGCGCGCGAGTCCCGCGGGTTCACCGGCGGTCGGCTGCGCCACCTGGCCGCCGTCGCGGCCGGCACCGGCGCCCTGTTCGTGCGCAGCTACGAGCGCGGCGAGCGGGTGCACCTGGCGATGCTGGCGCGCGGGTACACCGGCCGCATGCCGCGGCTCGCCGACGACACCCGGACCCCGGCCACGACCTGGGCCGCCGGGGCGCTGCTGCCGCTGGCCGCGCTCGGCGTGCTGCTCGCGGTCCTCGTCGTCCAGCGGGCCGCGGCGGGTGGTGCGGCGTGAGCCCCGGGACGACCCCGCCCGCGCTGGAGGTGCGCGACCTCGCGTTCGCCTACCCGGACGGCCGGCAGGTCCTGTTCGGGGTCGACCTGACCGTGCGGCGCGGTGAGCGGGTCGCCCTGCTCGGACCGAACGGCGCCGGCAAGACGACGCTCGTGCTGCACCTCAACGGCATCCTCGGCGCCGTCGCCGGCGGCACCGGCGCGGGCACCGTCCGCGTGGCCGGCCTGGACGTCGACCGGGCGCACCTGCCGGAGGTGCGGCGCCGTGTCGGGCTGGTGTTCCAGGACCCCGACGACCAGCTGTTCAGCCCGACCGTCGCCGACGACGTGGCGTTCGGCCCGGCGAACCTCGGGCTGCGCGGCGCCGAGCTGCGGGCCCGGGTCACCGCCGCGCTCGAGCAGGTCGGGATGGCCGACCACGCCGACCGCCCGCCGCACCACCTGTCCTTCGGGCAGCGACGCCGGGTCGCCGTCGCCACGGTCCTCGCGATGGACCCCGACGTCCTGGTCCTCGACGAGCCGTCGAGCAACCTGGACCCGGCCAGCCGCCGCGAGCTGGCCGACGTCCTGGACACCCTGGACGTGACGGTCCTGATGGTCACGCACGACCTGCCCTACGCCCTGCAGCTGTGCGAGCGCGCCGTCCTCCTCGACGGGGGACGGGTCGTGGCCGACGGCGCCACCCGTGACGTGCTCGCCGACACCGAGCTGCTGCACCGGCACCGGCTCGAGCTGCCCTACGGCTTCGACCCCCTGTCGGTGCCGGGTGCCGGACCCGCCCGGGAGCGGTAGCGTCCTGAGCATGGCGACCACACCCGAGGCGACGAACGCGCTCCCGGACGACCCCGCGGCGATCCAGGCAGCCATCCGCGCCCGCCAGGAGCACCTGGCCCGCACCGTCGACGAGCTGCAGAACCGGCTGTCGCCCAAGGAGGTCGCCCGACGGGCGAAGGACACCGCCCAGGAGCGGGCGCAGCAGGCCGTGACCGCCGAGGACGGCTCGCTGCGCACCGAGCGGATCGCCGCCGTGGGCGCCGCCGTCGCCGGGCTGCTGGCGATCGCCGTGGTCCGCAAGGCCCGTCGCTGACCGACGGGTACCGTTCGCCCGTGAGCTCCAGCACCACCTCGTCGTCGCGTCCGGCCGGTGACCTGCCGATCCGGATGCTGCACGACCGGGTCCTCGTCAGCCTGTCCGAGGAGTCCTCCGAGCGCCGGTCCAGCGCGGGCATCGTCATCCCCGCCACCGCGTCCGTCGGCAAGCGCCTGGCCTGGGGTCAGGTGGTCGCGGCCGGTCAGCACGTCCGGCAGGTGAAGGTCGGCGACGACGTCCTGTTCGACCCGGAGGACCGCGGCGAGGTCGAGCTCGCCGGCAAGGACTACCTGCTGCTGCGCGAGCGCGACGTGCACGCCGTCGCCCAGCCCCGCACCGGGGACGACCGCACCGGGCTGTACCTCTGAGCGCACCCGGAGGGTCGGCACCCGCGACGGACCCGGTGCGTCGCAACGCCCGCTACACGGTGCTGCCGGTCGACGGGCCGCTGCCCGCGGAGATGGTCCGCGCGGTCCCGGCGATCCGCCGCGACCCGCTGGCGTTCCTCGAGCGGGTCGTCGCCCGGTACGGCGACCTCGTCGCGTTCCCGCTGCCGCGGACGCCCGTGCTGCTGGTGAACACCCCGGCGGGTGCGGCGCACGTCCTCGTCGCTGCGGCCCGCCGCTACGGCAAGGACACCGTGCAGTACGCGTCCCTGTCCACGGTCACCGGCCAGGGCCTGCTGACGTCGGACGGGGACGTGTGGCGCCGGTCCCGGCGGGTCGCGCAGCCGGCGTTCCACCACGGCACCCTGGACGTCGTCGCGCGCGAGTCCGTCGACGCGGCGCGGGCGCTGCGCACGGCGTGGACGGCGGCCGGGGTGTTGGACGTCGAGGAGGCGTGCCTGCAGGCCACCATGGGCCTGGTCGGCCGGACCCTGTTCGGGGCCGACCTCGGCGGACGCGGGGACAGGCTCGTCGCGGCGGTCCTCGACGCGCTCGGTGTCGTGGTCCGCAGGGCCCGCACCCCCGTCCCCGTGCCGCGGTGGGCGCCGACTCCCGGCAACCGGGCGCTGGCCCGGGCGAACCGCGAGCTGGACGCCGCGTGCGCGGCGCTCGTGGCCGAACGGCGCGCCCGCCCGGCGCGGGCGGACGGCGAACCGCAGGACCTGCTGGGGTTGCTGCTGGCCGCTGCCGACGCTGGGGAGCTGTCGGCGCGGCAGGTGCGCGACGAGCTGGTGACGATGGTCATCGCCGGCCACGAGACCGTCGCGTCCTCCGTGGCGTGGACCCTGCACCTGCTCGCCGGGCACCCTGACGAGCAGGCCGCCGTCCACGCCGAGCTCGACGCCGTCCTCGGCGGCGACCCGTCACACGACGACGAGCCGGACGACGAGCCGGACGATCCGGGCGCGGTGGGCCGCGACGTGCGCTGGGACGACCTGCGGGCGCTGCGCCGGGTGCGCGCCGTGGTGGACGAGTCCCTGCGGCTGTACCCGCCGGCGTGGGTGGTGTCCCGCCGGGCGCTGCAGGACGACGTGGTCGACGGGGTGCCCGTCCCCGCGGGGACGCTCGTCATCGTCAGCCCGTGGCTGCTGCACCGCCGCGCCGAGACGTTCCCCGACCCGCTGCGGTTCGACCCGGACCGCTTCGCCGACGGGACGCCGGCCCCCTCCCGCGGGACGTACGTGCCGTTCGGCGCGGGGCCGCGGCTGTGCATCGGCCGGGACGTCGCCCTCGTCGAGTCGGTGCTGGTGCTGGCGACGCTCCTGCGCGGGCACCGGGTGGTGGCCGTGCCCGGACGCGACGTCGGGGTGGAGGCCTTGGTGACGCTGCGCCCGCGCGGTGGCCTGCCGCTGCGGCTGGAGCCCCGCTGACCCCGGGGCTGACGGCCCGGGTGGTGACGACTCGGCGCGCCGGCAGGTCGGGTCGCTGCCAGGATCGGTCGGGTGTTCCTCTTCTTCTCCAACCGCCTCGGGTGCCTCGCCTCGCTGCTCGTCTCCCTGGTGCTGACGGCGATCCTGCTGCTCGTGCTCGGGGTGCTCTGAGCCGCTCATCTAGGCTCGTCGCTTGTGCAGCCGCTGTACGAGGTCGTCGTCTCGCGTCCGTGGCACTGGGGCATCGTCTTCGTGTCGGCACCCGGTGCTGCTCCGCCGGAAGTCGTCGCCGGCTCGCTGGTCGCTGCGACCACCGACGCCCTGGCGATCACGGTCCGGCACGCGCAGGACATCGACGCCGAGGTGTTCGACGGTGACTGGGAGTGGGCGACGGCGCGGATCCAGGTGCGGAGTGTGCTCTCCCTCGAGGATGACGGAACCGTCGCGTACACGGGGGAGCTCTCCCTTCCCGCCGGGCGCCTGACGATCGGCGACGCCGACAGCACGGTTACGGTCGACGACCTGGACGCCGCCTCGCTAGTGCAGGTTCGGGTGCTGGCGCAGCACACCCGAGGCGCGACCGACGTCCGGGTGGACGTCGCTCCACGGGGCGGATGAGCCGTGGACGCCCAGCGGTCGGCTCACGTCAGCCGGCGAGGCCGTCGAGCAGGTCGGCCAGCCCGCCGGTGGCCCGGCCGCGCCGACGCCCGCTGGTGGTGACGCACGGGTCGACCGGCCGCACCACCCGCAGTCCGTCGGCGACGGCGGCGTCGACGAGGGCCCGCTCCTCACCGACCGCGACGTCGGGGAAGCCGCCGAGGCGGGCCAGGACGCTGGCGCGCACCCCGAGGTTCGCGCCGTACACGTGCCGGTGGTGCCCCTCGTCGACGAGCCGGCTGCGCAGCAGGCCGTCGTAGGCCGACCGGGCGCGGCCCGGCAGGTCCGGGTCGTCGTCGAGCCGCACGAACCCGGCGACGACGTCCGCGCCGTCCGCCGCCCACTGCAGCTGGGTCGACAGCCAGTCCACAGGGACGGTCGTGTCGGCGTCCGTGTGCGCGGTCCACAGCAGCTCGTCGGCCACGCCCGTCAGGGCCCGGGCCGCGGAGAGCGCGCTGCCCGTCCCCCACGTGCGGACGGCGGCCACGGTGCGTGCCGCCGGCACGTCGACGACCGCGGACGGCGTCCCGGCCAGGACGCGCCGAGCCACGTCGCCGGTCCGGTCCGTGCACCGGTCGAGCGCCACCACGACGGTGACCGGGACGTCCACCCGCTCGGCGGCGACCAGCACCGACTCCAGGCACGCGGCGAGCCGGTCGGCCTCGTCACGGGCGGGGACGACGACGCCGACCGCCCGCGGGGACGTCGCGAGGGCGGGCTGGTGCCCGGTGGGCGGTGGAGCCGGGCTGGTCGCGGTCACGACGTCCGCCCCCTGTCGGCGACCTCGGCGCCGGGCGCGTCACCGTCGAGGCGCCACACCTGCAGGAGGAAGTCGTCCTCCTCGTGCCGGACGAGGGCGCGCAGCCCGAGGCCGTCGAGTACCCGGTGCACCTCGTCGCCGGGCGTGGCCAGCCGGTCGGCGTCGTGCCGCCAGTGCATCGCCACCAGGTCGCCGCCCGGTGCGAGGCGCGACGGGAGCGCCCGGGCGAGCGCGTCGACGTCGTCGGGGGCGAGGAAGTACCCGGTCTCGGCCAGCACGACGAGGTCGTGCTCGCCGGCCGGCAGCCCGTCGGGCAGGACGGCGTGCTGCAGCGTGACGCCGGGGACGCCGTCCAACGCCGCCGCGGCGTGCCGCAACGCGACCCGTGACCGGTCGACGGCGAGGACGGCGTCGCACCGCCCGGCGAGCGCGGCCGTCGTGGCCCCGACGGAGCAGCCGAGCTCGAGCGCGTCGCGGTACCGCTCCCGCGGCAGGCCGGCGAGCAGGACGGCGAGCTTGCGCCGCTCGTACCAGGACGTGCGCACCTGCCACGGGTCGTCGTCCGCGGCGTGCAGCGCGTCGAAGTGGGCGCTCCCGTACCGGTCGGCGCTGTCGTCGCGGTTCGCGTTCACGACACGACCAGGACGTCGTCGCCGGCCAGCGCGGCGAGGGTCTCGGCGTCGACGACGGGAGGGTGGCCGTCGAACGGCGCGGTCTGGCTGGGGTAGCAGGCCAGGGCGAGGTCGCGGCGGGTGCGCGTCACGTCGTCGTGGGGGACCCGTCGCGCCGTCTCCCAACGGATCCGGGGGTGGCGGGGCGTGTACCAGGCGCGCGCCCACAGCGGCGCGGCGACGAACGGCAGGTCGTGCTCCCGGGCGACGGCCGCGGCGCTGCGGCCTGCCTCGGCGTGGTCCCGGTGCGGGTCGTGCGACCACAGGCCGACGACGAGCCCGGGGGCGGTGCGGTGGACCGCGTCCCGGACGGCGGCGTCGACGTCGTCGCGGTGCTCGGGCAGCGCGCCGTCCGGCAGACCGGCGAACGACGGTGGGCGAGGTGCGCCGAGGGCGGCCCAGGCGGCCGTGCCCTCGCCGCGGCGCTGGGCCGCGAGCCGGGCAGGGTCGCGGGTCCCGGGCGGCAGGAACGCCTCGCCGTCGGTGAGGACGAGGAGGTCGACGGTGGTCCCGGCCGCGTGGAGGGCGCCAACCGTCCCGGCCAGGGCGAGGGTCTCGTCGTCCGGGTGGGCGACGACGACGAGCGCCGCCTCGACGGGAGGCGGTGCCCACGCCGGGAGCTCGGCGACGCGCTCGTGCCAGGTCACGTCGTCCACCCGTCCAGGGCCGCGGCGCCGAGACGCTCCAGGTCGCCCTCGGCGTGCTGCTGGCGGACGAAGACCGTCAGGTCCGCGACGAGCCGCGCGTACCCGGCGTCCCGGCACAGCGGGGTGGCGCCGGTGCACCGGCCGGCGCGGCGCAGCACCTCCTCGACGACCTGCTCGACCACGTGCCGGACGTGCAGCGCCAGCGGCCGGTGCCGGTCGCGCGGGTCGGCGTCGACGGCGCCTGCCGCGTCCCGGAGCACCGCCTCCCCGCGGGCTACGGCGGAGCGGATGCCCCCGAGGTGCGCGAGCTGGTGCGGGGTCGGCGGGTGACCGGCCGCGGCCCGGGCGGCCAGGGCGCGGGTGACGTGGTCGGCGACGGCGCGGGCACCGCCCCACCAGACCGCGGCGACGCCCATGCCGCCGACGGCCAGCCCTGGCCGGTCGCTGTAGAACCCGGGCGGTCCGACCAGGCCGGCCTCGTCGACCACGACGCCGGCGACGGTGACGTCGAGGCTGTCGGAGTCGTCCATCCCGACCGCGGGCCAGGTCCCCTCGACCGCCGTGACGCCGTCCTGGTGGACGTCGAGCAGGGCGAGCCGGCGACCGGCGGGGGTCTGCAGGGTGACGAGCGCGGTGTCGACGACGCGGGCGCCGCTGGCGAACCGCAGGGTCCCGTCGAGCCGCACGCCGCCGTCGACGGGTGTGCCGTCCAGCCCGGTGCCCTCGCTGGCGGACGCCCAGACCGCGAGCAGGCGCCCGCCGGGGACGGCGACGCCCGCCTCGGTGAGGACGGCGACCGCGTCGGTGTGGCCCTCGGCGAGCCGGGCGAGCACCAGGTCGTCGGCGCCCCAGTCGGCCAGCCGCCGCCAACGCTCCCAGGCGTTCCCCGCGAGCGGGTGCGGCAGGTCCAGCTGCCCGGCGGTCAGCATCGCGAGCAGGTGGGCGCGCTGGCTGTCGGCGCCCGGTGCCCGGCGCGGCGTCCGCGGGAACTCCGTGGGGGTCGCGCTCACTCCCCACCGGCCTCGCGGACCTGGCGGACGACGGCCGCGGCGACGTCGTCGGGGCGCTTCTCCGGCAGCCAGTGCCCGGCGTCCAGGACCTCGAACCGGTAGGGCGCGCGCACGTGCAGTGCGGTGCGCTCGGCGGCGGTGCGGCCGAGGGCGGTGTCCTTGGCGCCCCACACGTAGGTGGTGGGCACGGTCACCGGGTGGGCGGCGGAGCGGAACGACAGCGGCATCGCGCGGTACCAGCCGAGGGCGGCGGTCAGGGCGCCCGGCTCGGCCATCCGCCGGGCGTACCGCTGCGCGTCGTCGGCGGGTAGCCCCGCGCGGCGCAGCAGGCCGTCGACCCGCCCGGCGAGCAGCCGCTCGGGCAGGTACGGCAGCTGGAACAGGCCCATGTACCAGGACCGCAGCGCCTGGTCGCTGCGGACGCTCGCCTCGATCAGGGCGCTGGGGTGGGGGGTGGACAGCACCGTGAGGCTGCGCACGCGCCCCGGCGCCGCCGTCCCCACGGCCCAGGCGACGGCGCCGCCCCAGTCGTGGCCGACGACGTGCGCGGACGGCAGGTCCGCGGCGTCCAGGAGCGCCAGGACGTCGCGGACCAGCTCGCCCATCCGGTACGCGCCGCGCCCGGTGGGCCGGGCGGCGGGGGAGTACCCGCGCTGGTCGGGGGCCAGGGTGCGCAGGCCCTCGGCGTGCAGCAGGGGCGCGACGCGGTCCCAGGACGCCGAGTCCTGCGGGAAGCCGTGCAGCAACACGACCGGGACGCCGTCGGCGGGGCCGGCGTCCCGGACGTCGAAGGTCAGTCCGGCGCGCTCGAACCGGGTCAGGGGCATGGCCCCGACCGTAGGGCGGCGCCAGGGCGTCCGCCCGCCGACGCGCGCGTCGGCGTCACCGGCGCGCGGGACGCCGTGACCGCCCGGTCGCCGCGGCCGGAACGAGGACCCGGTGACCGTCGCCGCGTCGTCGCCGACGGGCCGGTCGGACGCGATGAGTTCCCCGTCCGGGAAGGGTCTGACCGTCGTCCGCCGTCGCCGGCCCGGAGGTGCCCTGTCGTGAGTGACCTGACCGAGAACCTGGTCATCAGCCTGCCCGTCGCGGACCGGCGACGCGCCGCCGACTTCTACCGCGCCGTCCTCGGCCTCGAACCGGAAGGCCCGCCGGCGGACGACGGCCTGCCCGAACCGCTGAGCCTGCGGTTGCGGGAGGGCGTGTCGCTGATGCTCGTGCCCACCGACGGGTTCGGGTGGGTGCTGCCGGGGCGCCGGGTCGCCGACGCGGGGGTCAGCGAGTGCGTGCTCGGGCTCAGCGTGTCCACGCAGGAGCAGGTGCGCGACGTCGTCGGCCGCGCGGCCGCGGCCGGTGGCCAGGTCGTGGCGGAGGCCGCGCAGCAGCCGTGGGGTTACAGCGGTGTGGTGGCCGACCCCGACGGGCACGCGTGGATGGTGCACTGCGCCTGACGGTCGCCGTGGGCGTGCGCCTCCGGCTGGGCGCCGGCGCGTTCCGGGCGCCCCGCACCGCTGTCATCGGCGGACGTCGCCGGGACCGAAGTGCACGGGCAGACCGCACTCGAGCCACGCCTCCACCCCGCCGACGACGTCGGTCGCCCGGTGCAGGCCGACGGCCCGCAGGGACGCCGCGGCCAGGCTGGAGCTGTACCCCTCCCGGCACAGGACGACGACGAGCAGGTCGTGGCTGGCGGCCTCGCGGATCCGGTGCGGGCTGCACGGGTCGAGGCGCCACTCGAGGACGGTCCGGTCGACGACCACCGAACCCGGGACCTGGCCCTGCTTCTCGCGCTGCTCCGGCGTGCGGGTGTCGACCAGCAGCGCCCCCCGCCGCTGGGCCGCGTGCGCCTCCACCGGCGTCAGCCTCGGGACGCCGTCGCGCGCGCTCGCGAGGACGTCGTCGACCCCCATCCGGCCACGCTAGGCCGGGTGGCCCGACCCGGCCCCCGCGACGGTGGTCCGTCGGTGGCCGGCGGGTGGGTTCAGTCGCCCGTGGCGCCGTCGACGGCCTCGCGCAGCAGGTCGGCGTGCCCGTTGTGCCGGGCGTACTCCTCGACCATGTGGACGAGGACCCACCGCAGGTGCGGCCGGCGGGCGTCGTGCCGGGTGGCGGGCAGCTGCCGGTCGAGGGCGCCGTCGGCGAGGGCCCGGTCCACGAGCTCGCGGGAGCGGTCGCAGGCGGCCCGCCACAGCGCGTGCAGCTCGGCGGGGGAGTCGTCCGCGGCCGACGTCCACTCCCAGTCGGGGTCCGACGCCCAGTCGGCGGCGGCCCACAACGGGTCGGGGTCGTTGCCGTGCAGCCGCACCGAGAACCAGTAGTCCTCCACCCACGCCAGGTGCTTGAGCAGCCCGCCGAGGGTCATCGTCGACGGGCCGACGGTCGTGGCCAGCGCCGCGGCGTCCAGGCCGTCGGTCTTCCACGCGAGCGTGGCGCGGTGGTAGTCCAGGAAGCCGACGAGCGTGTCCACCTCGCCGGCGCCGAGCGGGGGCAGGGGGCGGCCTCGTTCGTCGACGTCCGTCACGGCGGGGAGCCTAGGGCGCGGTGGTGGCCGCGGGCAGGTCCTTTTCGCTGGCGGGTGCCGCCGTCGGGGTGTGAGACGGTGGAGGTGGGCCCGGCTCGAGGGCTCCCGGACGAGGGGTGCCGTACCCGGTGCGCGACAAGACGGCCCACGGGAGGTACCGGTGCACTGGCTCGTCCTCGTCCTGTCGGGGGTCCTCGAAGCGGTGTGGGCGACCGCGCTCGGACGCTCGGAGGGCTTCACCCGCCTCGTGCCCAGCCTCGTCTTCGTCGTCGCGTGCGCGCTGAGCATGCTCGGCCTGGCGTACGCGATGCGCGAGCTGCCGGTCGGGACGTCGTACGCGGTGTGGGTGGGTATCGGCGCGACCCTGACGGTCGTCTACGCGATGGCGACGGGGCAGGAGCCGGTGTCGCTGCTCAAGGTGCTGTTCCTGCTGATGATCGTCTCCGGCGTGGTGGGGCTCAAGCTCGTCCACTGACGGCGGTTGGGACGATGACGGCATGCCTGAGCCGACCGTCCGCAACCCCGACTACGAGGCCGACGTCCGCGCGTCCTTCGACCGCCAGGGCCTGATGGCGACGCTCGGCGCCCGGCTGGTGCGGGTGGAGCCGGGGGCGGTGGAGATCGAGGTGCCCCACCGTGCCGAGCTCACCCAGCAGCAGGGGTTCCTGCACGCGGGGGTGACGACGTCCGCGGTGGACAGCGCCTGCGGGTACGCCGCGCACACGCTGATGGTCCCCGGCTCGGAGGTCCTCAGCGTCGAGTTCAAGATCAACCTGCTGGCGCCGGCGGTGGGCGAGCGGCTGGTGGCCCGTGGTCGGGTGGTGCGGTCGGGGCGGACGATCACCGTGTGCCAGGGCGACGCGTACGCGGTCACCGGTGACCGTGAGGTCCACTGCGCCACGATGACCGCGACGATGATGCGGGTGGACGCGCCGGCGCGGTGACGCGCCCCTGCCTCGTGAGGTCAGCGACGCAGTTCCGGTCCCGGTGAGGGACCGGAACTGCGCTGCTGTGCATGGCTAGGCTCGGCGGTCACCAGGAACGCACCGACCGAGGGGTTGTCATCGCTGTGCGTCAGCCGACGGACGGTCCGAGCGGACGGACCGCGAACGCCGTCCTCGTCGTGGGGATGCTGTTGGCGCTCGCCGGACTGGTGGCCAGCCTGCTCGCGTTCGGGGGGCGGTCCGCGGGCGCGGCGACCCCGGGCTGGGGCGTGGTCTGCGGCGCCGTCGGCACGGTCGTCGTCCTGCTCGGCATCTACCTGAAGGTGCGGAGCCAGCCGCGCAGCTGACCTGCCCGCGGGGTCACGGAGGATCCGACGCGCCCGGAGACGCCGGATCTTCCGTCGTGATGTGGGTGGCCGCGCGTCAGCCCGCGCCGAACCCGCCGTTGCTGGACAGCACCTGCCCGGTCACCCAGCCGCCCGCGTCGGAAAGCAGGAAGCGCACGAGGTCGGCGGTGTCCTGCGGGGTGCCGAGCCGCCCGGCCGGCGTCCGCTCGGTCAGCGCGGTGCGGACGTCGCCGGTCATCCACCCGGTGTCGACCGGTCCGGGGTTCACCACGTTCGCGCGCAGACCGCGGTGCCCGAGCTCGACGGCGGCGGCGACGACGAGCCGGTCCAGCGCGCCCTTGCTGACGCCGTAGGGAAGGTTGTGGGCGGTGTGGTCGCTGGTGAGGGCGACGACCCGGCCGGTCACGTCCGTGGTCGGCCCGGGCGGCAGGAGCTCGGCGAACGCCTTGACGAGCAGCCACGACGCGCGGGCGTTGACGGCGAGGTGCCGGTCCCAGGACTCGACGGTCGTGTCGAGCACCGAGCTGTCGACGCTCTCGCAGTGGGACAGCACCAGCGCCCGCAGATCACCGCGGGACGACGCCCGCACGACGAGCTGCTCGGGGACGTCCGGGTCGGCGAGGTCACCGGGCAGCAGGTCGACGCGGCGTCCCAGCGCCCGGCACTCCTCGGCGACGTCCTGCGGGTCGTGCGCACCGCGCTCGAGACCGACCCGCTTGTCGTACGGCGCCCAGTAGCCGAGCGCCAGGTCCCACCCGTCCTCCGCGAGGGCCACCGCCAGGCCCGCGCCGATGCCGCGGCGGCGGCCGACCCCGGTGACGAGCACCGTGCCCCGCGTCGTCGCCATCCCGGCCTCCCTGCTGCCCCTCGGGCGGCCAGCGTACGGGCGGGCCGTCGCCTGACGCCGTCCGTTAGCGTCCGGTCGCGTGACTCCGCTGGTGGCCGTCCTGTGCGCGGTCGGAATGGTCGTCGTCGTGCCGCTGGGGCTGCGGCTCCTTGACCCGCCGCCGCAGGCCAGGTGGCTGCGCGCCTGGCCCGTACTCGGGCTGGTCGGTGCGGCGTCGACGCTCCTGCCGAGAGGGGACGCTGCGGCGCTGCTGGCGGGCGCGTACCTCACCGCGACGGTCCGCCTGGCCCTCGTCGCGGCGGCCAGGCTGCTGAGGACGCGGTCGCTCGCACCGGTCGAGGTGGCTGCGCTCACCGCTCTCGTCACCCCGTCGATCGCCGGGCTTTCGCTCGTCGCCGAACGGGGTGGCTGGGACCTTTTGGGATTCAACGGCACCGAGCACGCGCTGACCGTGGCGCACTTCCACTTCGCCGGTTTCGCCGCAGCCTTGGTGTCCGGCCTGGTGGCCCGCAGCACGACGTCGCCGCTGGGACCGGTGGGGGCGCTCGCGGTGCCCGTCGGCACGTTCGTCGTCCTGGTCGGCTACTTCATCGGGGAGCCGGTGGAGCTGGCCGGCACCGTGGTGCTGACGGCGGGGATGTGGGTGGTGGGTCTGCTGGTCTGGCGGGACGTGCGCCCCGAGGCGCGGGACGGCGTCACACGCGTCCTGCTGGGCACGGGTGCCGTGACGCTCGCGGCGACCATGGTGCTCGCCCTGTCGTGGGCGGCCGGGCACGTGTGGGACGCCGTCCCGCACCTGTCCCTGACGTGGATGGCCGCGACGCACGGGGTCGCGAACGCGCTCGGGTTCGCCGTCTGCACGCTGCTCGGCTGGCGCCGGCTCGTGGCCGGACGCGAGCCCGTGCCCGCGGGCTGAGGTCGGCGGCTCGATCGTCGTCGACGCCGGTGCGCTGCGCGCCCGGGACCGGGGTGCTGGTTCGTGGGCGCCGGGACGCGATCGTGGTCTTCGCCCGCCGCCGTGGCGGGCTGGCTAGCACGATCGACCGTCTTGTTCCGCAAGGTCCGACCACACGGGGATGCGCACGATCGCCGCGGTCGAATGGACCGCTCTCGCGCGCCCGAACTCGTGGTGCAGGTAGTCGACGAGGTCGTTGCCGTAGTAGATGACGTCCGTCTGGTAGACGGAGAACACGGGAGAGCCGGTAGGTGCAGGTGCAGCAGGGAGGTAACGGTGGCCGTACACGGGCACCAGCCGAGGCCACGTGCTGACGCGCTCCCGTGCGCGTTCGAGCGCCGCACCGAGCTGCGCCGGTCGATCGCCCCACGATCCGGGCCAGAAGGCGTTGTGCTCGACGTCGAAGAGCACACCTTCCTGAGGCCACAGCAGCCGAGCAGAGATGTCGGACAGATCAGCGCGCCGCCAGTCGACCCAACGCTCACCGACAGGCAGGGCGGCGGCGAGGAGGTCCCGGTGGTCCGGGGCGAAGGCGAAGCCGAAGTCGGCCTCCACGCGATCGAGCTCCTCGGTATCCAGCCCCTTGTCCAGCGTCACCCGGGCGGCCTTCAGGATCTTCAGCGCTTCACGCGTCGAGGACAGCACCCAGCCATCCTCGGCTACGTGGCCGCCGAGGATCAGCCGAAGGAGGTGTCAAGGATCAACCGAGACCGTCAAGCCCCAGCCGAGATCGCACACGTGCTCGGCGCCCCCGGCAGGGATCGAACCTGCGACCGTCGGATTAGAAGCCAAGGGCGCGTCACGTTGACCCTGTGCGGTTCGGGCGCCCTCGTGCTCAATGCGCCTGCTCGGGCTGCGGCTGGCGATGGTCAGGTTGGGAGGCTCTGAAGAAGATTGCGGACTCAGTGCGGACCGAGTCGCGAGCCCGCTGGGTCCGTCGCCGTGTCACGAGCGAGGATTGGGCGGGTACGTTAAGCGTATGGGTGACCAGCGGGACTGGGTTGAGCTGCAGCGACGGCTTGTAGCCGGCCTTCGAGTCCACGGTGTCGTGCAGCCGGACGGGCCGCTCTCTGAGCAGGACGCGGACTTCCTCGCTGATCATCTCGCGGATGACGTCTTCGCGACGTTCGACCTGACACCCCGACGGGCTGGCGTCGGATCCCGGAGCGACAAGTCCTGACGTTCGGCACCGGGCCTGGTGCCCGCCCGCGCCCGGAACGGCGCCTGCGCCGCACGCCCGGCACGGGCGGGCGGCCGAGCGCAGCGAGGCCACTTGACGGAGTAAGGAAACTCTTCACGCCCGATCGGCGGCCTGTCCTCCGTCGGGTGACGCAGATCCGTCGCACATCACCTGTCGGATCACAATCGGCGGCCTCGCTGCACTTCGGACGGAGGTGAAGCAAGGAAACGTCGTCCCGAGGGGTTAGGAGTGCCGGCGGGCTGCAGCAACTGCACGCTCCCGTGCGCCGCTGATGTCATCCTTGAGTGCCGTGGACACGCTTGGCCAGTCGAAGTCCACTGAGTCTTCGTGGCCTGCCTTTTGCCATTGCTTATCCAGATAGTCAATGAATATTTCCGCTCGGTCCAGGCGCTCAATTATCGACTGAACGTTATGAATCGCACGCCGGGTTGCGATATCGACGATTGGAGTGTCGACAATCATGGCATCGACGTAAGCGAAGTGTTTCACCATGTGATGCACCATGTAACTTCCCACGTTGGTGATTCGGTAGGGTCCCCCAGCGTGGTGACCAGCCGGCGCTTCAAGCAGGCGCTTATCGATGGCTCGAGTCAATTGGCTGCCAATCTGTTCCTGGTCATAGCCTGCGCCTTGACCGAACTGGTAGACGTCTGAGATTTCCACATAGCCGTCGCCCGGCGTTGACTCGCCCACCCGCTGAATGAAACTCACGAGCATTGGCAGCAGGAAATGCTCGCGGCCGTCTTCGAAACTGGTATCGAAGAGATTGCAGATGTCGCTCGCGCTCGGGTCAAAGTAGTCGTACTCGCCAAAAATGATCGAACGCAAGAACTCATGCATCGGAAGGGTATAGACCCCGCCGCTGCGCGCAACGTCCAATACGCGTTGAATGGACACGTAGCCGCTGCCTACAAATGCGGATAGATATGTCAGAGCTAGGCGTAGGTTTCCGCCGCTTATGTTGTCAAGGAGTCGCTTCAAGTCGTCGTTCTCCGTGAACGCCTTGAGCAGGACATCCATATAGGCGAGCAGGTCATCCGCACTCAAGCTAAGCTTCGATGGGAAGACGCCAGCCTCGTCAGCGCGCTCGAGTTGCTTCCGAGCGAACTGAAGTCTCTTCAGCACCACGTCGTCGACGCGAGTGGGAAGAACTGTAAAGACGCGAAGTTGGTACGCCGCCAGCGAGCCCTTACTCTTGGACGCGTAAAACGTCGAGGGCCTAAGCGACACAAACACGGTGGCTGGCCACGTATCCGCGAGGGACTGGGCAATAACAAATACTCGGTCCTGGAACTCGGCTGGCCGTTGATCAATGTTGTCTAGCACGATTACTGCTGAACGCCTCTTCGACTGGCGGATGTGTTCCAGGGACTTCCACAGGTGGGCCGAATCGGACGACGTTTCCTTCTCCAGCAGGCGCAGTTCCTGGCGCCGGAATTCTGCCGGGTCATCGTCCTGAAGGGACTTGTAAATGCCGGAGCGGAACTGCTTCAGTTCCTTGCTGTAGGCAGCGCGCACGAAGGCCTGTTCGTAAATATCGATCTTGAAGTCTTCCATCAACTGCTCGGTAATGCGCTTATAAATGAACTGCTCAAGATCCGTCTCTAGTGCCGGTTCTGTCCCGAAATTGATGTAGAAGACCAAGGAGTCGCCGAGGGCTTCCGCCGCATCGATCCTGATGAGGTGTTTGATGAACATGGACTTGCCAACGCCGACGTCGCCAAGAATGATCAGAGGTCTGCGGCTCATGGCAGCAGAAATCACGTCTGCTGAGAGGTACTGACTTACGCCACGTTTGGTCCGCGCAGGAGTCGTCGACACCTCGGCAAGAGCTTCAATCGCCTGATATCTGGCTTTCAGTATCTCCTTGCTAACGAGAGCGTACTGCGAGAGGGCGCCGCTGCTGCAATAGCACTCTCGCAAGAACTCATCCTTGAGAGACTCTTCACTCTCCAGGTCCTGAATGAACAGGCCGCCTAGGATCTTCAGGTCTGTTTCTAGGGCCGTACGCCCGCGGAACCCGGGGTAGTTGGTGATTTCGTTCGCGAGTTTGGCTGGGGGCAGAGCCCTGGACTGTGCCCCAAGTAGGACCCGCTGAAGGTTCTTGCTCGCCATTCCGTCGCGGGACAGATGCGTCCACAGTGTTGAGAAGTTGTCGAGCATTTCCCCCAGGGATGAGAAGCAGAGTGACCTCCCACGCAAGGGGGGCACCCCGTCCTGCCGAGATGCGTAGAAGGCAACGAGTTGGTGGCCATTAGCGATGATACCTACAGGCACACCTCGCTGCTGGCAGTAACTGAGTACTTGCCTTATCGCAGCCGCTGTCGCCTCATCCTCCAGCAGAGTCTGCATCTCAACGCTCTGACGTCCAGCTACCCCCGCTGGCAACCGAAATGCGACGCCTTCGCGCTTGGCTTCAACGATGGCCTCCGTCGCGCCCTTGCCGAGTGCGTAGTCGACATACTCACCGTCGAAATATCCTTCGGTGACTACTTCGTCGCGGTTCCAACCGAGACAATCGAAGAGGAGCACATCGATGCGCCGTAGACGCGTCGTTGCTTCGTTCATATCAGAGTCTTGCGCCGCGGCGGCAACCAGCGCTTGGAGCTTGGTGCGGGCATTCGCGTAAGGATCCAAGGCTTCCTCCTGTGGGCAGCGCTTCATGCTAGAGGTGTAGAGCATCTCGCGGGGTGTTGATTCGTGTGTCTGCCCTATCGGCTGTGGACGTTGACTGACGACCGTGGGCTGTCGTACCGTCGAGGGGCGTAGTCTCTGTTGCCTGCGATGGGAAGTCTCATGCGCCCGTGACGACACGTGCATCATCGTCCTGACCCCGGCCTCGTCGGCTGGGGTCAGGTGCGTGTCGGGGTTGATGTCCGCTCGCGAGCGAGCCCGGCGTTGGCCGCCTGAGCTGGCTGCCTCGGGTAGCGTCACGCCGTGAGTGAGCGAAGCCGGCAGCGTTCAATCTGGACTGTGCACGGGGAGCGCATCCTCTACGACAACCCCTGGGTGAAGCTGGTCCTGGTCGACGTGCAGCCTCCCGTCGGGCCGCGCTTCGAGCACCACGTCGTTCGGCTCCAACGCGTGGCTATAGCGCTCGTCGTGAACGATGCCGACGAGGTGCTCATGCTTCGCCGGCATCGTTTCGTCACGGATCAGACGGGTTGGGAGCTGCCCGGTGGAATCGTTGATCAGGGGGAAGCGCCCCCGGAGGCGGCCGGTCGGGAGACGACTGAGGAGACCGGCTGGCGACCGAGCAATCTTCGGCCGCTTGCCGCGTTCCAGCCCATGATCGGGATGGTGGACACGCCGCACGAGGTGTTCTGGACCGACGTTGCCGAGTACATAGGAGAACCGACCGACGACGAGGAGGCGGGAGAGGTTGGGTGGATTCCACTCCGCGGTGTCCTCGGGATGATCGACGCGGGCGAGATTCTCGGTTCCGGATCGATCGTGGGCCTACTCCGCTGGCTCGCAGGGGACGCCGCCTCACGCAGCTGAGCGAACCGCCTCGATTCTCCGATGCTGACGGATGGACCCCACCCTGCGGCTGAGGGACTCGGCCTGGCTGAGGACGCCGTGTGCCTCATTGGGTGCGCCTCGACGCATCATCGCAACGGCGAGATCCACGAGAGCGCCAGTCTCTGCACGACCACCCGAACCAGCCACTGCGTTGAGGCCCTCCAGCACCACACTCTCGGCCTGGCGATCGTCCGCGAGGACGAGGCAATGGCCGGTCCAGCGTCGAAGTTGTCCGGCGTCGAGCTTGATGTAGGGCGTCTCCTCCGTGCACCCAGCGCGTGTGAGTCGGCGCTCGGCGTTGGTGAGTGCATGGACGGTCTCCCGGGTCAGCCCCCGGGCAGCGTGTGCTTCTGCCTCGGTGGCGTAGAGCCAGGCCGTGACCTGCGCCGGCAATGCCCGCTGACCTCGTGCGAACCTTGCTAGTTCCACGGCCTCGCCGGGCCGGCCCAGGTCGAGGAGGGCAAAGCACTGCTCACCCAGCGCATGGGCTAGCAACGCCGACTCGTCCGCCTCACGTGCAGCGGCTGCCGCGGCTTCGAGCGCGCGCCACGCTGCGCCATGGTCGCCCACGTCGAGCGATTGCCAGCCGACGAGGGCCCCAACGTCAGCAGCGATCTTGGCGATCTTCCGGCGCATCCCTGCAGCGGTAGAGAAGTGGAGCAGCTCTTCGCATCGTTCTAGTAGGGCACGGGCTTGGACCAAGGTCCCCGCGGAGCCGGTGATTCGGTCTTGCTCCCGTAGGGCGGTGAGTTGGACGGTGAGGCTGTCGATGAGCGGTTCGGTTAGAGCCCGTGCTGCAGCCAGTCGTTCATCAAGGGCGCTCACCATCGGCCTGGGAGCGCTTTCGGTGGTGAAACCTAGGGCGTCGTCAGTCAGGCCGGTCAGTTCACGGATGAGTCGGCGGTACATCGGATCGGGCTGAACGCGCCCGTTCTCCCAGCGGGACAACTGGGTCTTGAGGCTTGGCAGGCCGGCAATCGGAGTGCCGGAGGTCTCGGCGAGTAGTTGGAGACGGCGAGCGAATGCCGTTTGCGACCATCCTCGCTCCTGACGAGCTTCACTCAGCGCATTCACGGCCGCCTCCGCACGTCCCATTCCGTCTGAAATGCCAGCATGACCCACAGCACCGACAACTACCAGGGTTGAGTCAACGCCTGTCACCCGGCGTCATCTAGGCGCCGCTGGTCCGTCTCGCAACGCTGCAAGGGTCAGCGACCGTGAGAGGAGTCCAAGACATGGCGATCCAGGGCGGCATTCCAGTCGCACACAACCAGGTGTTTCCTGCCGGAGCGTTTGTGGTCGGTGAGGTGGAGAGGATCGAGGACTACGACAAGCGGCAGGCGGGCGTGGAGGACTGTCAGTCGCGCGACAAGGCGACCGGCCTGCGGCTGTGGGCCGTGCGCGTGGTGGACGTGGACCCAGAGGGACGTCGCGGTCAGGCGGAGGTCGTGGTGAAGGTCGCGGCGGAGGTGCAGCCAGTGCCTCCGGACGCGCTGCCGGGGATGCCGTTCCGGCCCGTGGTGTTCGAAGGCCTGACGGTGACGCCGTGGATCGATGACCGGGGTAACCGGCCGAAGATCGGGTACTCGTTCCGGGCGACGTCGATGCACGCGCCCGACAAGCGACCGGAGTCGTCCGGCCCGGCTTCTGGGCAGGGACGGGTCGAGCCGGGGAAGGCGGCCTGAGTCGTGGGCGGCTGGGGGTCGCCGCGCGGCACGCGGGTGACGAAGGTTCCGGATGCGTATCTGCGGGTGGAGCACTTCAAGGCGGACGACAACGGCGCCGTGGTCGATCTGGTGATCGGGCTGTGCGAGCTGCTGTTCGTGGCGCTGGTGGGTGCAGCTCGGGCGCTATGGCGCTACCCGTTCACCGTCTCCACGCTCCTGCTTGTCGCCGCGGTGCACAGTCTCGGGGGCCCTTTATGGGTCCTGGCGTCGCTGTCCGTGGCCGGGACCATGGGCCTTGGCGTGTGGTTCGTGCGGCCGTCGTGGTGGGCCGCAGGGGTCGAGGAGGCGTGGCGGTACCGGCGCCGCCGTGCGGTCGCTCGGTCGTGGGAGGGCTGGTGCGACCGGCTGGGCCTGGCGGTGACCGACGTGCACAAGGGCACCGGGGTCCGTACCTCGTGGACGCCTGGCCTGTCGCGGCTGCGGTGGGCTGGTGGTGAGGCTCGCACGTCGGCCGCTGGGGTGCTGACGGGGCGGGTGAGGCTGCTGGCCGGGCAGTGCGTTGACGACGTCGTCTCCCGGGCGGACAAGCTCGCCGCGGCCGCGGGTGCCCGGTCGTGTCGGGTGAGCGGGCTCGGCACCTCGGCGGTGTCGGTGACGTGGCTGTTCGGTGACCCGCTGGCGGCAACGGTGCGGCCGCTGCCGGTGGTGGAGCCGGTGGACGTTGGCGCGCTGCCGGTCGGGGTGCGGGAGGACGGCGGGCTGTGGCGGCTGCGGCTGGCTGGCACTCACGTTCTGGTCGTGGGTGTGACCGGGGCCGGGAAGGGGTCGGTGATCTGGTCGATGCTCGCTGCCCTGGGTCCGGCGCTGCGGGACGGGTGGGTGCAGGTGTGGGCCGTGGACGGCAAGGGCGGGATGGAGCTCGCGCCGGGACGTGCGCTGTTCGCCCGGTTCGCGGCCACCGCCGAGGACGGGGTGGAGCTGCTCGAGGATGCCGCGGCGGTGATGACCCAGCGCGCCGCTCGGCTGGCGCAGGCACACGAGCGGGTCCACACGCCCACGGTGGTGGAGCCGCTGTTGGTGGTGCTGGTGGACGAGGTTGCGCTGCTGACGGCGTACCTGCCGGACCGCAGGGTCAAGGACCGGGCGGAGAAGGCGCTGGCGATGATCGCGACCCAGGGCCGGGCGCCGGGGGTGGTGCTGGTCGCGGCGTTGCAGGACCCCCGCAAGGAGGTGCTGGGGCTGCGCAACCTGTTCCCGACCAAGGTCGGGATGCGCCTGGACGAGAAGGCTCAGGTGGACATGGTGCTCGGTGACGGCGCCCGGGACGCCGGAGCCCTGTGCCACCAGATCCCGGAGAGCACACCGGGGGTGGCCTTCGTGCGGGTCGACGGTGTGCGGGAGCCGGTCCGGGTCCGCGCCGCGTACCTGAGTGACGCCGACATCGCCGCGCTTGCCGCCACCTACCCGGCTCGGCGCGACGACAGCCACAGCGAGACGACGAAGGCGGCGGAGGGGCTGGCCGGTGAGCCGGTCGGCACAGCGAGCGAGAGGACGGGGTGACGATGTGCGTGCGGGTGTTGTTCTGCCGGATGTTGGAGGAGTTCGCCCCTGACCCGTCCGGGGACGACCCGCTGTCCGATGCCGCGCGGGTGCAGCTGCGGGCGCAGATCCGGCCCGGGTGGGCCGAGCGGGCGGGGTGCTGCGCGACGGACCCGGACGCCTGGTTCCCCGAGTCCTCGGCGAACCGGGTGGAGCCGATGGTGTCGCGGGTCTGCGCGGACTGCCCGGTCCGGTCCTCGTGCCTGGCGGCGGCGATCCTGAACGACGAGCACGGCATCTGGGGCGGGACCCGTCGCGGTGCCCGGCTGCACGCCCGCGCCCGGCTGCTGAACGGGGACCCGGTGCCGGAGGTGCTGTCCGAGGTGCTGGCGATGCCGATGGGCCGCACCGAGTACGACGTCCGGCAGCCGGTCCCCACGGTCCTGCCGACCGTGGCGCGCGAGCGGGTGCACCGGCCAGGCGTGGGTGTCGAGGCGGCCTGAGAGATGACCGCCCCCGCCCTTGCCGACCTGGCCGCGGTCGAGGCCGTCGTGGATGACGCGGTGGTGGGGTCGCAGGTCGCTGCCCGGTGGCGGGCCGGGTCGCTGGAGCGGTGGGGTGAGCAGGCGTCGTCGTGTGGGTTCTGCGCCCGCCCGGTCCGGCTCCGCGGGTCGGCCACGACCGTCGACAGGGCCACGGGTGAGGTGTTGTCGGCGTACGACTCGGCGGCCGAGCCGGACGGGGTGCTGTACGTGCGGTGCGGGAACCGGCGCGCGGCTGTGTGCCGCTCGTGCAGCCACGAGTACAAGGGCGACATGTGGCACCTGCTCGCGGCCGGTGCGGCGGGAGGGATGAAGGGCGTCCCGACGTCGGTGGCCGCGCATCCGCTGGTGTTCGCGACGGTGACGGCGCCGGGGTTCGGGCCGGTGCACACCACCCGCCGAGACCGGGCAGGCAAGGCGGGACGGTGCCGGCCCTTCCGTCGTGGTGGCCGGCTGTGCGCGCACGGGCGCCCGACGTGGTGCGCGAGGGTCCACGGCGAGGACGACCCGGTGCTGGGGCAGCCGATCTGCGCGGACTGCTACGACTACGACGCGCACGTGGTGTGGCAGTGGTGGTCGCCGGAGCTCTGGCGCAGGTTCACCATCGCCCTGCACCGGACCCTCGCCGGGCGGCTGGGGGTGCGGCAGTCGGACCTGATGGACCTGGTGCGGGTGTCGTTCGCGAAGGTCGCGGAGTTCCAGCGCCGCGGGGTGGTGCACTTCCACGCCCTGATCCGCCTGGACGGCCCGGCCCGGCTCGCCAGCCCGGACGCTCCGTTCCCGGCACCGGTGGTCGACGTCGACGCCGCCGACCTGGCGGGGCTGGTGCGGGAGGCCGCCGCGCGGGTGGCCTTCGACGCGCCGCCCACCTCCGAGGGGGATGTGGTGCGGCGGTTGCGGTTCGGGGCGCAGGTGGACGCCCGCCCGGTCACTGCCGGTGCGGATCGGGAGGCCGGCCGGATTGACCGGGCGGGGCAGCTGCATCCGGAGACGGTCGCGGCCTACATCGCCAAGTACGCGACGAAGGCGTGCGAGGACTTCGGCCTGCCCGCAAGACTGCGAGACCCGGACGCCGCCGTCTGGCTGGGCCTGTCGCCGCACGTGTGCCGAATCGTGGCTGCTTGCGCCCGGATCGCCCGCGCCGAGGCGAGCGAGTACCTGGGGCTGGGGCGGTGGCTGCACATGCTCGGGTTCCGCGGGCACTTCGCGTCCAAGTCCCGCGGCTACTCCACGACCCTGGGCCGGTTGCGGTCGACACGACGTCGGTGGCGGCTCGCGCAGCTGCGTACCGCGAGGGAGAAGGCGAACGGCGTCCAGGTGGTCGACGTCGATGCGGACCTGGCCGCTGACGCCGACGAGGAGACGACCCTGGTCGTGGGGTCGTGGGACTTCGACGGCATGGGGTGGACGACCGCGGGTGATGCCGCCCTGGCCGCGCAGGCCGCCGCGCTGGCCCGTGAGTGGCACGACCACCGGGCGACCGCCCGACGCGAGACCCGCGCCGCCGCGTGACCACAGCGGGGCGTCCTCCCGATACCCGCCGATTCCTGGGTCGGGTGGTGGCGGTCAAGGGTCGAGCGCAGCGAGATCACGTAGTGACGCCGAAGGCGCCCTTGACGGCCGCCGTCCGGCCCAGACCCTCTCAGGGATCGGGAGGGCGACTCAGACAGCGACACAGCAACGCACGTGAAGGGGTTGGTTCGGGTGCAGATCATGACGATTCAGGAGGTCGCGGAGGCGACGCGGTTGCCGCTGACGACGCTGCGGTGGATGCGGTACCGGGGTGAGGGGCCCCGGATGTTCCGGCTCGGGCGCAGGGTGGTGGCCAAGGCTGAGGACGTCGAGGCGTGGATCGAGGAGCAGCGCGCCGCGGACGACACGTGGCGCCCGGACGTGGCCTGATTGGTGCGTCGTGTCGAGCATCCAGAAGCGGCCGAACGGGGTGTGGCGGGCCCGGTACCGGGACGCCGCGAAGCGCGAGCACGCCAGGCACTTCCGCCGCAAGATCGACGCGCAGCGGTGGTTGGACTCGGTTGCATCGCAGATGCTGTCCGGCACCTACGTGGACCCGTCGCTTTCGAAGGTGACCGTGGGCGCCTGGTCGCGCCGGTGGCTGGCCGGTCAGGTGCAGCTGAAGGCGTCCACCGCGAACCGTTACGAGGGGGCGTTGCGGGTGCACGTGCTGCCGACCTGGGAGCACGTGCCGCTGAGTGCGGTCAAGCACGCTGACGTGAGCGAGTGGGTCGGCCGGTTGTCCGCCTCGGGACTGTCAGGGTCGAGTGTGCGACACGCGCACCGGGTGCTGTCGCTGGTGCTCGACCTGGCGGTGCGGGACGGGCGCATCCCGAGGAACCCGGCTGAGAGGGTGCGGCTGCCTCGGGCGAACAAGCCGGAGAAGCGGTTCCTGACGCACGCGCAGGTGAACGCGCTGGCTGAGGCGGCGGGGGAGGACGGCCTGGTGATCCGTCTGCTGGCGTACTGCGGGCTGCGGTTCGGAGAGCTCGCGGCCTTGAGGGTGAAGCGCCTGGACCTCGTGCGGGGCCGGATGGTCGTCGCGGAGTCGGTGACCGAGGTGTCAGGTGTGGCTGTGTTCGGAACGCCGAAGACGCACCAGGTCCGAACGGTGCCGATCCCTCGGTCCTTGCTGCCGGACCTGGCAGAGCACGTGGAGGGGAAGGAGCCGGAGGAGTTCGTGTTCACCAGCCCGGAGGGCCAGCTGCTGCGGATCGGGAACTGGCGGACCCGGGTGTTCTTCCCGGCCGCTCGCCGGGCCGGACTCGACGGGCTCACTCCGCACGAGCTGCGGCACACCGCGGCCTCGCTGGCCGTGAGCGCCGGTGCGAACATCAAGGCGGTGCAGCGGCTGCTCGGGCACGCGTCCGCGGCGATGACTCTGGACGTCTACTCGGGGCTCTTCGAGGACGACCTGCAGGACGTCGCAGACCGCCTCGACGCAGCAGCCCGCGGACTAACTGCGGACTCAGGGTCGTCGGACCGGGTGCCGGGCGCGAACCCCGAAGGCCGTGCAAGCCTCTGACCTGCGAAAACAGGTGGTGCCCCCGGCAGGGATCGAACCTGCGACCGTCGGATTAGAAGTCCGCTGCTCTGTCCGCTGAGCTACGGGGGCCCGCACCCGGAGCCGTGACCCACCGCTGAGCGCTGCGCGCACCGCCTCGGACGCGGGTGCCACCGTAGCGCTGACACGCCGAGGTCACTCCTGGACGAACGGGGTCGTCACGCAGCCGTGACCTCGTCCGCCACGCACGGCCACGGGGCGTCACGACGTCGTGACAGGAGCGCGTCCACCGGGCCGGGCGCGGGGGCGGCGGCTAGCGTGCTGAGCATGACCGCGCAGAACCCCAGCCCGGATCATGCCCGCACCGACCTGACGGACCTCGGCCTGCCGCCGTCCGTCAAGGCCGTCCTGTTCGACATGGACGGCGTCCTGACCGACACGGCGTCGGTGCACCGTGCCGCGTGGAAGGACGCGTTCGACCCCGTCCTCGCCGCGCACGACCAACCGCCGTTCACCGAGCAGGACTACCTGACGTTCGTCGACGGCAAGCCGCGCCTGGACGGCGTCCGGGACTTCCTCGCCGCCCGCGGCATCACCCCGCCCGAGGGCGGCCCCGACGACGCCCACGACGCGGAGACGGTCCACGCGATCGGCACCCGCAAGAACGACCAGGTCCAGCGGCACCTGCGCACCGACGGGGTGACCGTCTTCGACTCCTCCGTCGCGTACCTGCGCGCCGTCCGGGACGCCGGCCTGCGCGCCGCCGTCGTCACCGCCTCCCGCAACGGGGAGCAGGTGCTCGCCGCCGCCGGCCTCGCCGACCTCGTCGAGGCGCGCGTCGACGGCGTCGTCGCCGCCGACCAGGGCCTGCCCGGCAAGCCGCAGCCCGACACCTTCCTCGCCGCCGCCCGTGCCGTCGGCGTCGAGGCGGGGGAGGCGGCCGTGGTCGAGGACGCCGTGTCCGGCGTCCAGGCCGGGCGCGCCGGCGGGTTCGGGTACGTCGTCGGCGTCGACCGCGGCGACAACACCGACGCGCTGCGGGCCGCCGGCGCGGACGTCGTCGTCACCGACCTCGCCCAGCTGCGCCGCGGCGGAGGTGGCGCGTGAGCCCCATCCGCCGTCAGCGGCCCCGGTTCGCCGTCGACCCGTGGCAGCTGCCCACCAGCGGCCTCGAGCTGAACGACCTCGCCACCGCCGAGTCGCTGTTCACCCTGTCCAACGGCCACATCGGCATCCGCGGGTCCCTCGACGAGGGCGAGCCGCGCGCCGTCCCCGGCACCTACGTCAACGGCTTCTACGAGGAACGTCCGCTGCCGCACCCCGAGGCCGGCTACGGGTTCCCCGAGTCCGGGCAGACCGTCGTCACCGTCACCGACGGCACCCTCATCCGCCTGCACGTCGGGGACTCGCCCTTCGACATGCGGTACGGGCAGGTCCAGTCCCACGAGCGGTACCTGGACCTGCGCAACGGGCAGCTGCACCGCAGCACCGAGTGGACGTCGCCCAGCGGCTCCACCGTGCGCGTCACGTCCCGCCGCCTCGTCTCCTTCTCCCAGCGCGCGCTGGCGGCGATCTGCTACGAGGTCGAGCCGGTGGACGGCGACACGTACATCGCGCTGCAGTCCGACCTCGTGGCGAACGCCCCCACGAACGGCCGTCACCGCGACCCGCGCGCGGCCGCCGTCCTGGAACGTCCGCTCGTCCCGGAGCTCGCCGCCGGGCGGGAGAGCCGCGCCGTGCTCGTGCACCGTACGCACCGCAGCGACCTGCGGGTCGCCGCGGGCATGACGCACGTCCTCGACCTCCCCGAGGACGCCGACACCTCCGTCGAGGCGTCCGACGACATGGCGCGATTCACCGTCGCCGTCCGCCTGCCCCAGGGCAGCCGGCTGCGCCTGGTCAAGCTGCTCGCGTACGGGTGGTCGAGCCGCCGGTCCGCGCACGCGCTGCGCGACCAGGTGGACGCCGCCCTCGCCGTCGCCCGCCTCACCGGGTGGGACGGGCTGGCCGAGCAGCAGCGCGAGTACCTCGACGACTTCTGGGGCCGCTCCGACGTCGTCGTCGAGGGGGACGCCGAGCTGCAGCAGGCCGTCCGGGTGTCCCTGTTCCACGTGCTGCAGACCGGGGCGAGGGCGGAGGGGGAGGCGCTTCCCGCGAAGGGCCTCACCGGTCCGGGGTACGACGGGCACGCGTTCTGGGACACCGAGACGTTCGTGCTGCCGCTGCTGACCTACACCGTCCCGCACGCCGCCCGGGACGCGTTGCGCTGGCGCCACTCCACGCTGCCGCAGGCCCGCCAGCGGGCCGCCGAGCTCGGCCTGGACGGCGCCGCGTTCCCCTGGCGGACCATCCACGGCGAGGAGACGTCCGGGTACTGGCCGGCGGGCACCGCGGCGTTCCACGTCAACGCGGACGTCGCGGACGCCGTCGCCCGCTACCTCGCTGCCACCGGTGACACCGAGTTCGAGACGCGGCACGGCGTCGAGGTCCTCGTCGAGACGGCCCGGCTGTGGGCGTCCCTGGGGCACTTCGCCGCCGACGGGGTCTTCCGCATCGACGGCGTCACCGGACCCGACGAGTACACCGCGGTCGTCGACGACAACGTGTACACGAACCTGATGGCGCAACGGAACCTGCGCGAAGCCGCCGCGGCCTGCCGGCGCCGGCCCGACCTCGCGCGAAGCCTCGACGTCCACAGCGACGAGGTCGCGCTGTGGTGCGCCGCTGCGGACGCCGTCCGCCTGCCCTACGACGAGTCGCTCGGCGTGCACTCCCAGTCGGAGGACTTCACCGCCCACGCCGAGTGGGACTTCGAGTCCACCCGGCCCGACGAGTACCCGCTCATGCTGTCCCACCCGTACTTCCAGCTCTACCGCACCCAGGTCATCAAGCAGGCCGACCTGGTGCTCGCCATGCACCTGCGCGGCGACCACTTCACACCCGAGCAGAAGCAGCGCAACTTCGCGTACTACGAGGCGCGCACCGTCCGCGACTCCTCCCTGTCGGCGGGCACGCAGGCCGTCCTCGCCGCCGAGGTCGGTCACCTGCAGCTCGCCCACGACTACTGGGCCGAGGCGGCGTTCGCCGACCTGCGCAACGTCTACGGCAACGTGGACGACGGCCTGCACATCGCGTGCATGGCCAGCACGTGGTCGGTCGCCGTCGCCGGGGTCGGCGGGATGCGCGACCACGACGGGCGGGTGACGTTCGCGCCCCGGTTGCTGCCGATGCTCGACCGGGTGTGCTTCCGGATGGGCTGGGGGGAGTGCGTGGTGCGCGTCGACGTCCACCGCACCCAGGGCCGCGAGCAGGCGACGTACACCCTCGTCGAGGGGGAGAAGGCGACCACCAGCCACCACGGGGAGCCGGTCGACCTGCTGCCCGACCAGCCCGTCACCCTGCCCGTCCCGGACCCGCCGCGGGTCGAGCCGGTCAGCCAGCCGTACGGGCGCGCCCCGAACGGGCGCCGCCCCGGGGACGCCGCGCACCTGCCCCGGGGGTACGCCTCCGCGCGGTGAGCCCCCGGCGCCGCGGCGTCCCCGTCGTCCCCTAGGCTGCGGGCGCTCGACGACGTGACCCGTTGCGCCGCAACGGATGGCGTCGTCCCCGCCGTGCGCCGAGGCGCCGGGACCCCAGGAGGACGCGCCGCCGTGATGGGCCACTCGCACGCCCTGTCCGGTCTGGCTGCCGGCGCCGCGACGTTGCCGTTCGCCCCCGTCCACCACCCGGCCGAGCAGGTCGCCTGGGTCGCCGCCTGGGGCGGGTTCGCCCTGCTGCCCGACCTGGACTCCGGTGGCTGGACGATGCGGGGACCGGTCCCGCGCGGCCACGGGTCGACGGTCGCCCGGATGTGGGGACCCCTGACCACCACGCTCTCCGCGGCGGTCGGGTTCGTGGCGCGCGGGCACCGCAACGGCACCCACGACGTGCTCCTCGCCCCGCTGGTGTTCGGTGCGGTCGCCTGGGCCGCCGCCCAGCACCCGTGGTCGTCCCTGGTCGGCCTGGCGCTGGCCGTGGGGCTCGCCCTGCACGCGTGCCACTTCGTCATCCCTGGGAACACCGAGACCACCGTCCTGGGCAACCTGGCGATCTCCGCCGCCGCCGCGTGGTGGCTCACCGACACCGGACACGACGCGGTGCCCTGGCTGCCCGTCGCCGTCGCCGGCGGGGTGCTCGTCCACGTCGTGGGTGACTCGCTGACCGTCGGTGGGGTCCCGGTGCCGTTCACGTGGGTCCGCGGCCGCGCGAGGCGGTGGAGCCTGCGGCTGTTCCGTACCGGCGCCACGGTCGAGAAGGCGCTCGTGGCGCCCGTCGCGCTGACCGCGACGGTGCTGCTGCTGGCCCAGCACACCGGTCTGACCGACCGCACCATCGACGCGTTCCGGGCGGTCGGTGCGCTCGGAGCGCTGCTGGTCTGAGCCGGCGCTCCCGCTGCGGCGACCGGACGGCGGTCAGTCCCGCTCGGCGAGCCAGCGCAGCGCGAGCACGTACCCCTCGGTGCCCAGGCCCGCGACCACGCCCGTCGCCACCGGCGAGACGTAGGAGTGCGACCGGAACGGCTCGCGGGCGTGCACGTTGCTGATGTGCACCTCCACCAGCGGGGCGGTGAGCATCGCGCACGCGTCCCGCAGCGCCACCGACGTGTGCGTCCAGCCCGCCGGGTTCAGCACCACCGGCACGCCCCGGTCGGCGGCCTCGTGCAACCAGCCCAGCAGCTCGTGCTCGGCGTCCGTCTGCCGGACCTCCACGTCCAGGCCCAGCTCGCGGCCGACGTCCTCGCAGCGCGAGATCAGGTCGGCGTACGTCGTCGTCCCGTACGTCTGCGGCTCCCGGGTGCCCAGGCGCCCCAGGTTCGGGCCGTTGAGGACCAGGACCGCGGTCACCGCGTCCCTCCGTCACCGGAGTGCCCCGGCGCCGCGCCGACCGCCGGGCCCGCTGGCGCGGCCGCCGGCCACCCGGGGACGTCGACGGGGACCGTCGAGCGCTGCCGCGGGACGAAACGGGGCCGCAGGTGGTGCATGGACACGAGCATGCGGTGCTCCACCTCCGAGGCGTCCGAGGGTGCGGTGCCGTGCCGCATCCGCTCCCGCAGGAACGCCACCTCGCTGGCGAGCTCCTGGAAGTCGCGCATCGCGGCACGGGCGTCCGCTCCGCCGGAGGACCCCGCCCACCGCCGGGCGCCGCGCCGGTGCGGCAGCGACGACAGCATCTCCACCTCGCCGGCGGACAGCCACCCGGTCGCCGCGTAGGCCCCGAGGTGCTCGCGGATGAGCCGGGCCTCCCGGCGCCTGGACATCACCGCGATCGTGATCGCCCCGACGAACACCGGGAACTGCAGCAGCACGTACGCGCCGAGGAAGCCCTGCATCCCCAGCAGCGTCGAACCGTTCCACGCGGCGTGCAGCGCGACCGCCACCAGCCAGCCCGCGAACGGGGCGAGCAGGCGCGCGGCCCACCCGCGCCGCGTCACCGCGACGCCGACCCCGATGCCGATGGCGAGGGTGAACAGGGGGTGGGCGAACGGCGAGAAGACGCCCCGCAGGACGAACACGGCCGCGACGCCGCCGCCGCCGTCCTCCACGAACGAGCGGCCGAAGTACAGGATGTTCTCCACGAACGCGAAGCCGATCCCCGCCATCCCCGCGTAGACGATCCCGTCCACGACGCCGTCGAACTCCCGGCGCCGCAGCAGCAGCACCGCGAGGACGGCCAGGCCCTTCGTCGACTCCTCCACGAGCGGTGCCACGGTGAACAGCACGAGGTCCGGGTCGCCGCCGGACTGCTGCAGCACGGCCGTGGACGCCGTGTTGAGGACGAGGGAGACCAGCGTGGCGACGGCAGCGCCCCAGCCGAACGCGAACAGCAGCAGGGACGGCGGCTCGGCCTCGTGCCGGTCCAGCCACAGGAACGCCGCGACCACCGGCGCCACCGGCAGCGCGGCCAGCACCAGCCCGACGACCAGGCCGCTCGCCCCCGTCTCGTAGGCGATCGCGCCGAGCGTCAGGACACCGCACACGCCCAGGGCCAGGCCGACCAGCACGGTGACGACGGTGCGCGTCGCGCGCGACCCGCCACGTCGACCGGGGCCGGGTGGGGTCGGCGTGGAGCCGTCGGGCTGGCGGGGGACGGGTGGCTGCGGCACCGGCTGCACCGTCGGCGGCGCCCCGGGCGGCGGCGCCGTGGGCGCGCCCGGGAGACCACCCGGGTGCGGACCGGTGGCCGGTCCCCAGGCGGGGTGCGGCGGCCACCCGCCGGGCGGCGGCTGGAAGTGCGGTCCGGGCCCGTGGACGGGCCGTCCGGGCGGCGGGACGGTCATGGTCGCTGAGCCTATCGGCGGACACCCGACCGGCCCCTGTCCGTCGCCGGCCCGGGTCCGCCACACTGGGCCCCGCCGGGCCGTCGCCCGGTGCAGGGACGGAGGTGTGGTGGGCCGCCACTCGCAGCCGCCGCGTCGGGAACCGGCACGTCGAGGACCAGCACGTCGGGAACCGGCACGACGGGACGGTGCAGGAGCGCGGCGACCGGCCGGGAGCCGGACGTCGCGGACCGCGCGGTGGCAGGCGGTGGACACGCCGCGTGACCGGCCGGTGACCCGCACGTCGGTGGGCCCGCCGGAGACCGACGAGCTCGTGGGCTGGGCGGGGCTGACCGTCGTGGCCACGGTCGTCGCGCTCGTCGTCGCGGACGTCGGGTGGGCCGTCGTCCTCGGCGTCCCCGCGCTGGCCGTCGCGGTGTTCACGGCCGTCTGGGCCGCGGTGCAGGTCTCCGGGGGGTCCTGGCCGGGCCCCGTCCCGCTGGACGGCGCCGGGGACGACCTGGACGGCGACCCGGACGACGACCTGATCGGCGACCCGGACGACGACCTGAGCGGCGACCTGGTGAGCGAGCTGGACGACGACCTGGTGGGCGACCTGGGCGACGGGTACGGGTGGGACGACGGGCAGGTCTGGGACGCCGGGGACGGGGGCCCCTGGACGGGGGACGCCGTGACGTCCTGGCCGGGTGAGGACGAGCGCGGCGTCTAGATTGTCCCGCGTGAACAACTCCGTCTCCGCCCAGCGCATCGTCTGGATCGACTGCGAGATGACGGGCCTCGACCTGGGGGCCGACGCCCTGGTCGAGGTCGCCGCTCTGGTCACCGACTCCGAGCTCAACGTGCTGGGGGAGGGGGTGCAGGTCGTCATCCGGCCGCCGGCCGAGGCCGTGGAGCAGATGCCGGACGTCGTGCGGACCATGCACACCGAGTCCGGGCTGCTCGACGAGCTCGCGGACGGGGTGACCCTGGAGCAGGCGCAGGAGAAGGTGCTGGAGTACGTGCGCGAGTGGGTCCCCGAGGCGCGCAAGGCGCCCCTCGCGGGCAACTCCGTCGCGACCGACCGGGCGTTCCTGGCGCGGGACATGCCCGAGCTCGAGGCGCACCTGCACTACCGGATCGTCGACGTCTCCAGCATCAAGGAGCTGGCCCGCCGCTGGTTCACCCGCGCCTACTTCGCCTCCCCGCAGAAGGCCGGTGGCCACCGGGCCCTCGCCGACATCGAGGAGAGCATCGCGGAGCTGCGGTACTACCGGGAGGCGGTCTTCGTCCCCGCGCCGGGCCCGGACTCGGCGACCGCGCGCAAGATCGCGGAAAGGCACGTGCGGAGCACTGCCGGCTGACCGGTACACTCGGTCCCGCCGTCACCCCGCGAGGGCCCATGACGGCGATGGTGGGTGTAGCTCAGCTGGTAGAGCGCCGCGTTGTGGTCGCGGATGTCGCGGGTTCAAGTCCCGTCACTCACCCCGAGGACGCCCCCGGTCGCGCTGTCGACCGGGGGCGTCATCCGTTTCGCCCTGCCGCCACGCCATGCAGGTGCGCGACAATCGACGCGATCCGCAGGGATACTGCACCCAGCCCGGCGAGCGCCGGGGACGTACCGCCGCGGGCGGTCTTCGGAGGTGAGGCACATGAGCACGGGCCCTGACGACGCCGGCCAGGCGGCCGACCAGGCCGCTCAGCCCCCCGCCCCCGAGCAGGGGTCGACGGACACGACGGAGGCGTCGGCGACCGAGGAGGCGGCCGACGAGAGCCACGTGATGGAGCTGCTCCAGGAGAAGGTGCCGCTGTCGCTGATCATCGACCTCTCGGCGCCGGCCGGGCCGGACTCCGAGCAGATCCTCGACGAGGAGGGCGAGCCCGAGGACGCCTGGTGGGAGCCGCTGCCGGAGTGACCGGGCGGCCCGTCGCCGCGCGGTCGCCGTGGCGACGGAGGTCACCGCGAACCGATTTCGTCCGCGGCCGGGTCCGCTGCTAACGTTTCCCTCCGTTGCGCGCCATTAGCTCAATTGGCAGAGCAGCTGACTCTTAATCAGCGGGTTCGGGGTTCGAGTCCCTGATGGCGCACCACCTGAAGACCCCGGTCCGTGGACCGGGGTCTTCGTCGTGATCCGGACGACAGGGGGCGGTGTGACGAGCACGAGTGACGCGACCGGTGTCCGGAATGCGGCGTGCCCCGTTGGTCAACATCCCCTCGCACCGGCAGTCTGTGCGGCGTGAGCACTCCAGCGGACGGTCAGGGCGCTGACACGTCCGGTTCCGCCGAGGCGGCCGGGGAGCTGCTCACCGCCCTCGAGGACCTGCGTGCCGAGCTGTCCGCCACCACCCTGCCGCTGCAGGTCCCCGGCGTCCACGCGGCCCGGGTCGCCGCGGCGGGCCTCGTCGACCAGCTCGACGACTACCTGCTGCCCCGCCTGCGCCGTCTCGACGCGCCGCTGCTCGCGGTCGTCGGCGGCTCCACCGGCGCCGGCAAGTCGACCCTCGTCAACTCCCTGCTGCGCGAGCAGGTGACCCGCGCCGGGGTGCTGCGGCCCACCACCCGGTCCCCGGTGCTCGTGCACCACCCCGACGACGCGGACTGGTTCACCTCCGACCGGGTGCTGCCCTCGCTGGCGCGGCTCACCGGCGAGGAGGGTGAGACCGCCTTCGGCGACCGGGTCACCAGCGTGCGCCTGGTGGCGTCGTCCGTGCTGCCCGCCGGGCTGGCGCTCCTGGACGCGCCGGACATCGACTCCGTCGTCGAGGCGAACCGCGAGCTCGCCACGCAGCTCCTGTCCGCCGCCGACCTGTGGCTGTTCGTCACCACCGCGGCCCGGTACGCCGACGCCGTCCCGTGGGACCTGCTTCGGACGGCGGCCGAGCGCGGCACGTCCGTGGCCGTCGTCCTCGACCGTGTCCCGCCCGAGGCGATGTCGGAGGTGCGCTCCGACCTCGCGGTGATGCTGCGGGACAACCACCTCGCGACCGCGCCGCTGTTCACCGTGCCGGAGACGGCGACGCAGGGCGGCCTGCTCGGCGAGCGGGAGGTCGGTCAGCTGCGCCGGTGGCTGGTGTCGCTGGCCACCGACGCGCGGGCGCGCTCCGTCGTCGTGCGGCGCACCCTGACCGGCGCGCTGGACTCGCTGCAGGTCCGGGTGCCCCAGCTCGCCGACGCCGCCGACACCCAGCTCGACGCCGACGCCACCCTGCGCCGCGAGGTCGAGAGCGCCTACGCCGAAGCCGACCGCCAGCTCGAGAAGGGGCTGACGGACGGCTCCCTGCTGCGGGGCGAGGTCCTGGCGCGCTGGCAGGAGTTCGTCGGCACCGGCGAGTTCTTCCGCGGCCTGGAGTCCGCGGTGGGGCGCCTGCGCGACCGGGTCGCCGCCGTCCTGCGCGGTCGCCCGGCGCCCGCCGAACCGCTCGGCGAGGCGCTGCAGACCGGCGTGGCCGCGCTCGTGCGCGCGCAGGCCGAGGACGCGGTCGAGCGCTCGGTGTCCCGCTGGCGGGCCCGCCCCGCAGGGGCGGCGCTGCTCGCCGAGGCCCCCGACGTCACCGAGCTGCCACCCGACTTCGACGCCCGGATCGAGCGCGAGGTGCGCGACTGGCAGCGGTACGTCTTCGACCTCGTCCGCGCCGAGGGCCAGGGGCGGCGCACCCAGGCCAGGGTGCTGTCCTTCGGCGTCAACGCGCTCGGGGTCGTCCTCATGGTCGTCGTGTTCGCCTCCACCGCGTTCATCCCCACCGGCGCCGAGGTCGGCGTCGCCGCGGGGTCGGCCGTCGTCGCCCAGCGGCTGCTCGAGGCGATCTTCGGCGACCAGGCCGTGCGCGCCCTCGCGGCGAAGGCGAGGGCCGACGTCGTGCGACGGGTCGACGGCCTGATGGCCGCCGAGCAGCAGCGCCTGCTCACTCTGCTCGACGACGCCGACGTCGACCCGGACGCCGGTGCGCGGCTGCGCGCGGCGCTCACCCGAGTACAGGCGGCCCGGTAGTGGTCGAACCGGACGTCGCCTCCAGGGTCGAGGCGCTCGAGCGCGCGCTGGTGGCCGGGGGTGACCGGCTGCCCGCCGACGCGGCCGAGCAGGCGAGCGCCGTCCTGCGCCGCACCGACGAGCGGTTCCGCCTGGGCGCCGACCACACCGTCGTGGCGTTCGCCGGGTCGACGGGCAGCGGCAAGTCCAGCCTGTTCAACGCGCTCGCCGGTCTGGAGGTCGCCCGGGTCGGCGCCCGTCGCCCCACCACGTCCTCACCCACCGCCTGCGTCTGGGGACCGGGCGCGGACGCGCTGCTGGAGTGGCTCGACGTCCCGCGCCGGCACCGCACGTCCCGCGAGACGGTGCTGGACGGCCAGCACGAGACCGACCTGCACGGGCTGGTCCTGCTCGACCTGCCCGACCACGACTCCACGGAGCTCTCCCACCGGCTGGAGGTCGACCGGCTGGTCGGCCTGGTCGACCTGCTCGTGTGGGTGGTCGACCCGCAGAAGTACGCCGACGAGGCCCTGCACCACCGGTACCTGCGCCGGCTGGTCGGGCACGAGGCGGTCATGCTCGTCGTCCTCAACCAGGTCGACCGGCTGCCACCGGAGGCGGTCGCCCCGCTGCGCGCCGACCTGGGACGGCTGCTCGAGGCCGACGGCCTGGAGGGTGTGCGGGTGCTGACGACGTCGGCCGTGACCCGGCACGGGGTGGAGGACCTGCGCGGGTTCGTCGGTGCCGTGGTGCGCGAGCGGCAGGCCGTCGTGCAGCGCGCGGACGCCGACCTGCGGGCGGTCGCCACCCGGCTGCGCGACGGCGTCGCGGACCGGGAGCCGGACCCGGAGCGGCTCGCCGCCACCGACCTGCTCGTCGACGCGCTGGCCGGCGCCGCCGGCGTCCCGGCCGTGCTCGACGCGGTGGAGGGGGACTACCGGCGGTCCGCGACGGCGGCGACGGGCTGGCCGTTCACCCGCTGGCTGCGGCGGCTGCGACCCGACCCGCTGCGCCGGCTGCGCCTGGACGAGGTGGGCGAGGAGGCGCGCCGGCTCCAGCGCTCCTCCCTGCCGGCGCCCACGCAGGCGCAGCGCGCGCAGGTGGAGCTGGCGACCCGCCGGGTGGCGCAGGCCGCCTCCCAGGGGCTGCCGCAGCCGTGGGTGGACGCGGTGCACGAGGCCGCCACCCCGCCCGGGGAGGACGTGGCCGACGCCCTCGACCAGGCGGTCGTCGGCGTCGACCTCGAGCGGCGACGGCCGGTCTGGTGGCGGGTCGTCGGCGTGCTGCAGGCGCTCCTGGCCGTGGCGGCCGTCACCGGGCTGCTGTGGCTGGTCACGCTGGCCGTGCTCGCCTGGTTGCGGCTGCCGGAGCCGGGCACGCCCGAGGTCGGGGTCGTCCCGCTGCCCACGCTGCTGCTGCTCGGCGGTCTGCTCGGTGGTCTGCTGCTCGCCGCCGCCGCGCGACCGCTGGTCCGCCTGGGCGCGCGGCGTCGCCGGCGGCGCACCGAGAGGCGGCTGCGCGCGGCCGTGCGGGGTGTGGCCCACCGGGCGGTGCTCCAGCCCGTCACGTCGGTCCTGCAGGACCACCGGCTCACCCGGCTGGCGCTCGACGCCGCGCGCTGACCGGACGGGTTCTCCCTGGTCGAGACGGTCGTTGACCCGCCTGGCTAGCAGCGGTAGTTTCCCCGGCCACCGCGCTCCGAGCGGCACCGCCGACGTCTGGGGACCTGATGCGCCGTCACCTGCTCGCCCTGCTCGCCGCCCTCGCCGTCCTGCTCGCCGGGCTGGGCGTCCCCGCGGGGGCGACGACGACAGGGGGTGCTGAGCGCGTCGAGGCGGCCGGCGGGCACGGCCGCCCGGCGGCGCCCCGGCCGGTCGTGTTCGTGCACGGCTCCTCCGGGTCCGCCAGCCAGTTCGAGACGCAGGCCCAGCGCCTCGCGTCCAACGGGTACCCGGTGTCGTGGGTCGAGGCGCACGAGTACGACTCCACCTTCACCACCACCTCCCTGGCCCAGGTGCACGCGGGGCTGCAGGCCCGGGTCGACGCCCTGCGGGAACGCACCGGCGTCGAGCAGGTCGACCTCGTCGCCCACTCGCTGGGCACCTTCGTCGTCCAGCGCTACCTGACCAGCACCGCGGAGCGCGCCGCCGCCGTCGCGCACTACGTCAACCTCGACGGCGCGCCAGCCGACGGCCTGCCCGGGGGCGTCCCCACCCTCGCGGTGTGGGCCGAGGCCAACCCCGACGCCGAGGTCGTCGGCGCCCGCAACGTGCACCTCGACGACCAGGCCCACACCGAGGTGGTCACCTCACCCGAGACGTTCGCCGAGGTGCACCGCTTCCTGACCGGCCGGGCACCGCGCACCACCGCGGTGGTCCCCGAGCGTGGGCCCGTCGACGTGTCCGGGCGCGTCGTGCTGTTCCCCACCAACGTCGGCGCCGAGGGGACGACGCTGACCGTGCACCGCGTCAGCGCACTGACCGGACGGCGGGTCGGTCGTCCCGCGGCCACCGTGGCCGTGGGTGCCGACGGGGCCTTCGGGCCGCTCCGGCTCGACCCCCGCGCCCGGTACGAGCTCGCCGTCACGCACCCGCAGGGGCAGGTCCACCACTTCTACCGCCAGCCCCTCCTGCGCTCCACCGCGCTGCTGCGGCTGCTCACCGGCGTCCCCGGCACCGGGCTGGACGCCGTCAGCCCCCACAGCGAGCGGCACGTCAACCTCACGGTCAGCCGCAACCGGGAGTGGTGGGGCGACCAGGGGACCGCGGGCGACCGTCTCCTCGTCGACGGCCTGGACGTGCTCGCCCCGGCGGTCGCGCCGCGCCAGCGGCGGGTGATCGGCGTGTTCGTCGTCGACGACGGCGCGGACGGCGTCTCCACGCCGGGCCATGCCCTGCCCGCGTTCCAGCTGCCGTTCCTGACCGGGGTCGACGCGTACGTCCCCGCCGACCCCCGGGCCCGGCGGACGGTCCTCGTCCAGGTGCGCCCGCGCGGGGGGCACGGCCGGGTGCAGACCGTCGCGGTGCCCGCCTGGCCGTCCTCCGGGCACCGGGTCAGCGTGCAGGTCGACGACCACCTGCAGTCGGCGCGGTGGGCCCCGCTCCTCGTGCGCCCCTGACCGGGCGGTTGCCCTCCGTGCGCGGCGGGCCGCCCACAGGCTCCGGCCCCGGGCGCGTCGTCCACAGGTCGTCCGGTTCGCCGTGGCGCGCCGGTCGTGCGGTGGCGACCGTCGACCCGGACCCGCCGCCCGGCGGGCCAGGAGGAGGTGCCATGAGGGACGTGACGGTGACCGTGGTCGGGAACGTGGGCGCCGACCCGGTCGTGCACAAGCTGCGCAGCGGGGACGAGGTGACCCGCTTCAGCGTCGGGTCCACGCCGCGGGTGCTCGACCGGGGTACCGGGGAGTGGGGCGACGGGCCGACCACCTGGTACCGGGTGTCGTGCTGGCGCCAGCTCGGCGCCAACGTCGCCGACTCGCTGCGCCGCGGCGAGCGGGTCGTGGTGGTGGGGCGTCTGCGCGTCAGCACCTGGGAGCAGGACGGCGCCGAGCGCAAGGAGGTCGAGGTGGTCGCCGACCACGTCGGCCACGAGCTGTCCTTCGGGACGACGCGCTACCAGCGGGTGGTCCGCGAGGCCGCCCTGCCGCAGGCCGGCGCCGACGACGCGGCGGGTGACCCGTTCGGCGAGCCGGCCGTGCGCGACCTCGACGGCGACCACGAGGGCCCTGAGTCGGACGGCGCGTCGGACGGCGCGGGGGAGGAGGTCGGCGACTCGCGGCTGGTCGGCGTCTGAGGCGGTCCCGTCCCGTCCGCGCGTGCGCGGGCGCGCGACGGGCTCGTGCACTGCTCGGGGTCGCGGCGGCGATTCGGTGGCTGCGGCCCCGAGCACTAGCCTGAGGGCATGGCGGAGTTCATCTACACGATGCACAAGGCGCGCAAGGCGCACGGTGACAAGCTGATCCTCGACGACGTCACCATGTCGTTCTACCCGGGCGCGAAGATCGGCGTCGTGGGGCCGAACGGCGCCGGCAAGTCGACGATCCTGAAGATCATGGCCGGCCTCGACCAGCCGTCGAACGGCGAGGCTCGCCTGTCGCCGGGATACAGCGTGGGCATCCTCGAGCAGGAGCCGCCGCTGAACGAGGAGAAGACGGTCCTCGGCAACGTCGAGGAGGGTGTCGGCGAGATCAAGCAGAAGCTCGACCGCTTCAACGAGATCTCCGCCGAGATGGCGAACCCCGACGCCGACTACGACGCGCTGCTCGCCGAGATGGGCGAGCTCCAGGAGGCGCTGGACCACGCCGACGCCTGGGACCTCGACGCCCAGCTCGAGCAGGCCATGGACGCGCTGCGCTGCCCGCCCCCGGACGCCGACGTGACCGTCCTGTCCGGCGGTGAGCGCCGCCGCGTCGCGCTGTGCAAGCTGCTGCTCAGCAAGCCGGACCTGCTGCTGCTCGACGAGCCGACGAACCACCTGGACGCCGAGAGCGTGCAGTGGCTCGAGCAGCACCTCGCCGGCTACCCCGGTGCGGTCCTGGCCGTCACGCACGACCGGTACTTCCTCGACAACGTCGCCCAGTGGATCGCCGAGGTCGACCGCGGCCGCCTGTACCCGTACGAGGGCAACTACTCCACCTACCTGGAGAAGAAGCGCGAGCGCCTGCAGGTGCAGGGCAAGAAGGACGCCAAGCTCGCCAAGCGGCTGGCCGACGAGCTCGAGTGGGTCCGCTCGAACGCCAAGGGCCGCCAGGCCAAGTCCAAGGCCCGCCTCGCCCGGTACGAGGAGATGGCGGCGGAGGCGGAGCGCACCCGCAAGCTCGACTTCGAGGAGATCCAGATCCCGCCGGGCCCCCGGCTGGGCAACCTCGTCATCGAGGTCGAGAACCTGCGCAAGGGCTTCGGCGACCGGACCCTCATCGACGGGCTGTCGTTCTCCCTGCCGCGCAACGGGATCGTCGGCGTCATCGGGCCGAACGGCGTCGGCAAGACCACGCTGTTCAAGACCATCGTCGGGCTCGAGGAGCCGGACGGCGGCACGGTCAAGATCGGCGACACCGTCAAGATCTCCTACGTCGACCAGAGCCGCGGCGGGCTGGACCCCAAGAAGACGCTGTGGGAGGTCGTGTCCGACGGCCTGGACTACATCCAGGTCGGCAACGTCGAGATCCCCTCGCGCGCCTACGTCTCCCAGTTCGGCTTCAAGGGCCCGGACCAGCAGAAGCCCTCGGGTGTGCTGTCCGGTGGTGAGCGCAACCGGCTGAACCTGGCGCTGACGCTCAAGGAGGGCGGCAACCTGCTGCTCCTCGACGAGCCGACCAACGACCTGGACGTCGAGACGCTCGGCTCGCTCGAGAACGCGCTGCTGGACTTCCCGGGCTGCGCCGTGGTCATCTCCCACGACCGGTGGTTCCTCGACCGGGTCGCCACGCACATCCTCGCCTACGAGGGCGACGAGGAGAACCCGGCCAAGTGGTACTGGTTCGAGGGCAACTTCGAGGCGTACGAGGCGAACAAGGTCGAGCGCCTGGGCGTGGACGCCGCCCGCCCGCACCGGGTCACCTACCGCAAGCTCACGCGCGACTGACGCGGGCGACGCGTCGGCCCGGCTGACGCGTCGACCGCACGCAGCGAGGCCCCGCACCGTGTGGTGCGGGGCCTCGTGCCTGCTCGGCGGCCGTCGTCCAGGCGGCTCGCCGGCTCGCGGGGTCAGTCGACCGGGACGCGGAGCATGCCCTCCTGGGCGACCGACGCGACGAGCGTCCCGTCGCGACGGAAGATCTTGCCGGAGCCCAGGCCGCGCGACCCGGACGCCGACGGGCTGCCCTGCACGTACAGCAGCCACTCGTCGGCGCGGGCCGGTCGGTGCCACCACATCGCGTGGTCCAGGCTGGCCGCCTTGAGTCCGGGCTGCGCCCAGACCTTGCCGTGCCGGCGAAGCACCGACTCCAGCAGCGTGTAGTCGCTGGCGTAGCCGAGGACGGCGCGGTGGAGCAGCTGGTCGTCGGGCATCGGCCCGTACCCGCGCATCCACACCGCCTGCCGCGCGACCCGGCGGTCGTCCACCTGCCAGTAGATCGGCTGGTCCACGTGCCGGATGTCGATCGGCCTGCCGTGCGACCACGCCCTGGCGATGGGGTGGTCGATGTGCCCCATCAGCTCGATCGTCGACGGCAGCGACTCCGGGTCGGGGACGTCGGGCATCGCGTCCTGGTGGTCGAGCCCGGGGGCCTCGTCCTGGAACGAGGCGATCATCGACAGGATCGGGCGCTCGTCCTGGATCGCGTGGACGCGACGGGCCGTGAACGAGCGACCGTCACGCAGGCGCTCCACGGCGAACGTGATCGGCCGGGTGCTGTCACCCGGCCGCAGGAAGTACCCGTGCAGGGAGTGCAGCGCCCGGTCCGTGGGGACCGTCCGGCCCGCCGCCACGATGGTCTGGCCGAGCACCTGGCCGCCGAAGACCCGGCCGTGCGGCTGCGGCTGGCTGTCGCCGACGAAGAGGTCCTGCCCGGCGTCGTCCGTGCCCTGCGCCGTCAGGTCGAGCACCCGCAGCAGGTCGGAGAAGACGCGCTCACCGTCCGGGGGTGCCACGCGCCCCGTCGAGTCGGGGCGGGGGGAGTCGTCGGTGCGCTCGCTCATAGGGTCTCCTCGGGCGGGTGCGTGGGGCGGGTCCGCCCCGTCGGGGTGCCGGTGTCGGCGGTGGGTACTGCGGCCGCGCTCTGGTCGGCGGCGTGCTCCGTGCTCTCGTCGGTCGGCCCGGTGGCGTGCTGAGCGGTTCCTGCCGGCTCGGCACCGAGCATCCGCAGCGCCAGGTCGGCGTAGATGACACCCAGGCGCCGGGGTGTCTCGCTGCCGCGGGGGTCGAACCACCGGGCGACGTCGACCGCGAGGGACAGGATCGCGCGGGTCGCCTGCCGCGGGTGCGGCACGTCCAGGGTGCCGGCGTCCAGCCCCCGCCGGATCTCGGCCTCCACCAACCGCTCCAGCTCCCGCCGGATCCCGGCCACGTGCTCGCGGTCCGCGCGGTCGAGCGAACGCAGCTCGTACTGCACGACGCGGGCCACCGTGTGGTGCTCGGCGTGCCAGGTGACGAACGCCGCCACCAGGGCGTGCAGTCGCCGGGGGGAGTCGCCCGGCAGCCCGAGCGTGTGCTGGACCAGCCGCAGGGCGGCGTCGTGACCGGTGCGGCTGAGGTGCCCGAGCAGGGCGGCCTTCGACGGGTAGTGCACGTACAGGCCGGCCGGAGACAGCCCCGCCCTGGTGGCGATGTCGCGGGTGGTGGTGGCGTGGAAGCCGCGTTCGGCGAAGGTGTCGACGGCCGCGTCCAGCAGCCTGCGCGCGGTGGGGGGCACCTCGGGGTCGTCCGCCGCCACCGCCAGGGCGCCCTCGACGCCGTCCGGGTAGCCCCTCCCGTCGGGGGCGTGGGCAGCCTCGGAGCCGACGTCGGACGCGTCGCCCGTGCTGCGGGACCGGTCACCGGGCACGTCCGCGAGGGTGCCAGAGCCGGTCGCCGGCTCGTCGCGGGGGGCGGCCTCCCGCGGCTTGACACCGGACTCGTCGGCCGACGACCCTGGGGTGAGCAAGCGCTTAGTCACGTTTCGACAGTACCCCCGTTCCCGGCCCCAGCACAGCGAGGAGCACCCGTGCGGCGCACGATCTTCACCGAGGAGCACGAGGCGCTGCGCGCCTCCACCCGAGAGTTCCTGGACCGGCACGCCCGGCCGAGGATGGAGGAGTTCATCGAGGCCCGGGCGCTCCCGCGGGACCTGTGGCTCGAGGCGGGCAAGCAGGGGCTGCTGGCGCTGATGATGCCGGAGGAGTACGGCGGTGGCGGCGCCGACGACTGGAAGTTCACGGTCGTCGTGGGTGAGGAGCTGTCGAAGGTCTCCGCCGCCCTGTCCTCGTGCTTCGGGATCCACTCCGACGTCGTGGCGCCCTACCTCAAGCGGCTCACCACCGAGGAGCAGAAGCAGCGCTGGCTGCCCGGCTTCTGCTCCGGCGAGATCGTCACCGCGATCGGGATGACCGAGCCGAGCGGCGGCTCCGACCTCGCGGCGCTGCGTACGACGGCGGTGCGGGACGGCGACCACTACGTGCTCAACGGCTCGAAGACCTTCATCACCAACGGCTACAGCGCCGACCTCGTGGTCGTCGCCGCCCGCACCGACCCGAGCAAGGGCCCGAAGGGCATCACCCTGTTCGGTGTCGAGACGGGGATGGAGGGATTCACCCGTGGTCGCAAGCTCGACAAGGTCGGCCAGACCGAGTCCGACACCGCCGAGCTGTTCTTCGACGACGTGCGGGTCCCGGTCGCCAACGTCATCGGCGAGGTGGACCGCGGCTTCATCCACATGATGGAGGAGCTGGTCCAGGAGCGCGTCGGTGCCGCCTACAGCAACCTGGCGCACTGCCGGCAGATCCTCGACGAGACGATCGACTACGTGAAGGAGCGCAGGGCCTTCGGTCAGGCGGTCGGGTCCTTCCAGCACAACAAGTTCAAGGTCGCCGAGCTCGTCACCACCGTCGACGTCACCCAGGCGTTCGTCGACCAGTGCATCGAGCTGCACTGCCGGGGCGAGCTGAACGCGGTCGACGCGGCCAAGGCGAAGTGGTGGTCCGCGCAGGTGCAGAACGACGTCCTCGACGAGTGCGTCCAGCTGCACGGCGGGTACGGCTACATGAACGAGTACCGGGTCGCCCGAGCCTGGCGGGACGCCCGGGTGACGAAGATCTGGGCCGGCTCGAACGAGATCATGAAGGAGCTCATCGGCCGCGACCTCGGCCTCTGAGCAGCCGTCACGCACTGCGCCCCGTCACGGTCACCGTGGCGGGGCGCCGCGCGTCGACGCGACGTGTGCTCAGGGGGTGAACCCGGGCACGGTGTGCTCGGCCGGGACGCGCTCGTTCTCGCGCGGGGGAGGAGGCGGCGTCCCGTCGCCGAACGGCCGCCCACCGAGCTGGTCGCGGTGGTGCGGCTCCAGCCACCCCGACAGGTCCGGGCCCTTCGGCACGACACCGGTCGGGTTGATGTCCCGGTGGACCTCGTAGTAGTGCCGCTTGATGTGCACGAAGTCCGTCGTGTCCCCGAACCCGGGGGTGGTGAACAGGTCGCGGGCGTAGGCCCACAGCACCGGCATCTGGTCGAGCTTGCTCCGGTTGCACTTGAAGTGCCCGTGGTAGACGGCGTCGAACCGCGCGAGCGTGGTGAACAGCCGGACGTCGGCCTCGGTGATGGTCTCCCCGACGAGGTAGCGCTGCGAGGACAGCCGGTCGGAGAGCCAGTCCAGCCGCGCGAACAGCCTGTCGTACGCCTGCTCGTAGGACCGCTGGGTCCCGGCGAAGCCGGCCTCGTACACGCCGTTGTTGACGTCGCGGTAGACGAGCTCGGCGACCTCGTCGATCTCGTCCCGCAGCGGCTCGGGGTACAGGTCGGGGGCGCCGTCGCGGTGGTGCGCCGTCCACTGCGTCGACAGGTCCAGCGTGATCTGCTTGAAGTCGTTGGTGACGACCGCGCCGGTCGGCACGTCCACGACCGCGGGGACGGTGATCCCGCGCGGGTACCCGGGGACCGCCTTCTCGTACGCGTCCTTGAGTCGGGGGATGCCCAGCACGGGGTCGACACCACCGGGGTCGAGGTCGAAGGTCCAGCTGCGGGCGTCGTGCGTCGGGCCGCACACGCCCATCGACAGCGCGTCCTCCAGCCCGAGCAGCCGGCGCACGATGATCGCCCGGTTCGCCCAGGGGCAGGCCCGGGCCACCACCAGCCGGTACCTGCCCGCCTCGACCGGCCAGCCGTCGCGGCCGTCGGCGGTCACCCGGGCGGACAGGTAGCGGGTGTCCCGCTGGAAGGAGTCCTCGACGTACCGGCCGGCGGTCGAGTCGGCCGCGCCCCCGTCGTGGGTGTCGGCCGGGTCGGCTCCGCCGGTGGGCCCCGGCTCGGTGCGGTCGGCGGCGGGAGGCTGGGGATGGCTCACACCCGTGACGGTAACCCGCCACCCCGACGGCGGCAGGGTGACCGCGGGCCCGGCTGCCGCAGGCGGCGCGGGTGCGCGACGATGGCCCCATGCCCCGCCGACGGATCCCCACACCGCTTCGCTGGTCCGACATGGACGCCTACGGCCACGTCAACAACGTGCAGTTCCTGCGCCTGCTCGAGGACGCGCGCGTCGTCGCCTTCCACGGTCACGACAGCGACGACGGCGGGACGATGGTCGAGACCGGGGTGCTCGTCGCCCGGCACGAGATCGACTACCTCCAGCCGCTGCACTACCGGCCCGAACCGGTCTCGGTCGACCTGTGGGTCAGCTCGATGAGCGCCGCCAGCTTCGACATGCAGTACGAGGTCCTGGACGACGCGGACGAGCCCGGCGGGTCGCCGACCGTCTACGCCCGGGCCGAGTCCACGCTCGTCCTCTACGACCTGCAGGCCGGGCGCCCGCGGCGCTTCAGCGACGCCGAGCGCGAGCGGATGGAGGGCTGGCTCGACGAGCCGGTGCCGCTGCGCAGCGCCAGGCGCCGGTCGTGAGCGACGCCGACGCCATCCACCTGGCCGACGAGGCGACCCGCGAGGACCTCGGGACGTACCTGGCCCGCGCCCGCCGCGTCGACCCGGACGGCGACGCCCGCCTCAGCGGGCACGGGCCGGTGCTCGCCGTGTACGTGTCACCGCTGCACGGTGCCGGGCTGCCCACGGTCGTCGGACTGCGGACGGTCGCGCTGGCGGAGCCCTGGGACGGCGACCTCGTCACGCCGCTCGGCGGGCTGACCGACCGGCTCGCCCGCCGGGACGGAGGGCCGACCCTGCCGCTGCCGCCGGTGGAGTCGACCGGCGTCGCCTGGGCCGGTATCTCGCCGCCCCGGTCCGGGTGGGAGCCCGTCGGCGAGGTGCCCAGCGCCTCGGTTGCGGCGAGCGCCGCCGGCGGGATCGCCGAGATCGCCTCCGGCACACCGCAGGGCGCGGGGTCGGCGGCCGTGGCCACGTTGCGCGCGACGGTCTGGTCGCGGTCGGCGCACTGGTCCCGTTCGTGGACCGCCTCCGTGCCCGACGGTGCCGCGTTCGCCGCCGAGGCCCTCGGGTTCCTGCCCCGCGGGGCGCCGGACGCACCCGTCGCCGTGCTGGCCAGCGGGTCGTGGGTGCGGCTGTCGGCTCCCGGAGGCCACGTCCTGGTCCGCAAGCCGCTGCTGGCCTGACGGGCGCCGCCCGGCCGCGCGGGCGGGCACCCCCTACTGCGCGTCAGTCAGTCCGTCAGCCCGTCAGCCCAGGAGCTGGAGCACCTCGTGGGCGTTGACGCTCGTGGTCACCAGGTGGGTCACCAGACCCGCGCGCACTCCCGCGACCGTCGCCGCGGCGCGGTCGGGCCCGCTGACGAGCGCCACCCGGACCGGCGGGCGGCGCAGCTGGTCCAGCGTCACCGCGACGACCAGGTCGTCGAGCCGGGTGCGCACCGCACCGCCGGCGGCGTCGAGGAGCCGGCCGCTGACCTCCGCGACCGCCCCGGCGCAGGCGCCCTGGGAGCGCACCGCCTCGGGCACGGCCTCCCAGACGGTGGAGCCACCGGGACGCCAGGCCCCCACGGAGACGACGGAGACGTCGAGGTCGTCGGCGAGCGCGATCGCCTCGCGCACACCGCGTTGGCGGCGCAGCGCGGTGGCGAGGGTCTCGTCGTCCACCACGAGGGGCGCGTGCAGGGAGTGCGCGGTCCCGCCGGCGAGCCGGGCGGCCCGGTGCACGTGGTCCGCCGCGCTGGCGCCGCCGACGTCGGGGGCCAGGGCACCGGCGAGCTGGACGACGGTGCAGCGGGGCAGCTCGGCGAGCTCGTCGACCACGGCGTCCACGGCCCGGCTCCACGTCAGCCCGAGCCGGCCGCCGGTGGGCACGGCACCGGGGAGCAGGGCCGCGGCGGCCCCCGCGACGTGCCGGCGGTCGTCCTCGAACGATCCGCTGGAGGCGACGACGACGCAGTGGTCCACCGGCAGGACGGCCTGCAGGGCGGCCGACAGCCGCGGGTCGACGGTGGCCGGCGCGCCGACGCGGATCCGGACGACGCCGCTGCGCCGCGCCTCGTCGAGCAGGCGCGCCACCTTGAACCGGCTCAGGCCCAGCGACCTGCCGATGTCGACCTTCGACTCGTCGTCGAGGTAGTAGCGCCGCGCGACCTCCGCCAGCAACGCCGGGTCGGTCCGCGCCGCGATGGTCGCGGACCTGGCGCGGGTGGTCGTCTCGCCGTCCGTCGACCTCACCTCCACCCCGATCTCGTGACTCGTCGTCGTCACCTCGCGTCGCCCTCGCCCTTGACACCGGGACGTGGCGTCGGTGTGATGCTACTCACCAGATGAGCGGGCACTCGCTCATCTGAGCGGGTATCCGCGACGACGTGGGAGGGCCGATGCACGGCGTGCTCCTCCCGGGTGGGCGCGAGGTGACCCTCGCCGACCTGCCGGACCCCGACCCGGGACCGGGGCAGGTCCTGGTCAGGCCCCGCGCCTCCGGCATCTGCGGCAGCGACGTCCGCGCGATCTACCGCGAGCACCTCGGCACCGGGCCGGAGGCCTACCGCGGGGTCGTCGCCGGGCACGAGCCGTGCGGGGACGTGCTGCGCGTGGGCCCGGGAGCGGGCCGGCTGCGCCCCGGTGACCGCGTGGTCGTCTACCACATCAGCGGCTGCGGCCAGTGCGACGACTGCCGGCGCGGCTACCAGATCTCCTGCACCGCACCGCAGCGCGCCGCCTACGGCTGGCAGCGCGACGGCGGCCACGCCGAGCTGCTCCTCGCCGACGAGCGCGACCTGCTCGCGCTGCCGGAGCCGCTGTCCTACCTGGACGGCGCGTGCGTCGCCTGCGGGGGCGGCACCGCCTACGAGGCGCTGCGCCGCGCCGGGGTCGACGGCCGCGACGAGGTCCTGGTCACCGGACTCGGTCCCGTCGGCCTGATGACAGGGCTGCTGGCCCGTGCTCTCGGCGCCTCGCGCGTCGTCGGGACCGACGTCTCCGCCGAGCGACGTGAGGTCGCCGAACGGCTCGGCGCGGTCGACGTCGCCGTGGACGCCGTGGACCCCGCCGCGCTGGAGGGTGCCCTGCCGGACGGGGCGGACGTCGCCGTGGACTGCTCCGGCAGCACCGCGGCCCGCACCACGGCGGTCCGGTCGGTGCGCCGGTGGGGGCGGGTGGTGCTGGTCGGCGAGGGCGGCCGGCTGGAGGTCGACGCCAGCGAGGACCTGCTGCACCGGGCCGTGACCGTGGTCGGGTCCTGGGTCACGAGCACCGTGCGGATGGGCGAGCTGCTGTGGCTGATGGCACGTCAGGGCGTGCACCTCGACGTGGTGGTGACCGACGTCTTCGAGCTGGCGGAGGCGGGAGCGGCCTACCAGGTCGCCGACGGCGGACGCAGCGGCAAGGTCGCCGTCGTCCAGGGCCCGTGGCCGCCGGCCGCGGACGGCAGCGACGAGGAGGAGGCGTGATGGCAGCAGCGCGGACCCGACGGGACCCAGGCCACCGGGGACAGCGGCGAGGACGGCGGCGCGGACGGCCCGTCGGCCGGTGGCGGGCCGCGACCGCGGGCCTGGCTGCCGTCGCCACCCTCGCGGGCTGCGGCGGGGCGGGCACCTGGGGCGCCTCCGGGGACACCGACCAGATCGTCGTCGCCATCGTGACCAACTCCCAGATGACGGACGCGATCTCGCTGTCCGACCGCTTCGAGGCCGAGCACCCCGGGACGACGCTGCGGTTCGTCTCGCTGTCGGAGAACGAGGCCCGCGCGAAGATCACCGCCTCGGTGGCGACGGGGGGCGGCGAGTTCGACGTCGTGATGATCAGCAACTACGAGACGCCGATGTGGGCCGAGAACGGCTGGCTGGTCAACCTGCAGCCCTACGCCGAGGCGACCGAGGGGTACGACCCCGAGGACTTCATCCCGTCGGTGCGCGAGTCGCTGTCCGTGGACGGCGACCTGTACTCGGTGCCGTTCTACGGGGAGTCCTCGTTCATGGTCTACCGCAGGGACCTGTTCGAGCAGGCCGGGCTGGAGATGCCCGAGCAGCCGACGTGGGAGGAGGTCCGCGAGCTCGCCGCGGAGCTGGACGACCCCGAGGCGGGCCTGTCCGGCATCTGCCTGCGCGGCCTGGCGGGGTGGGGTGAGGTCCTCGCCCCGCTCGACACCGTCATCAACACGTTCGGCGGCCGGTGGTTCGACATGGACTGGAACGCCCGGCTGGACTCGCCGGAGAGCCGGGAGGCGATCGAGTTCTACGTCGACCTCGTCCGCGACTACGGCACCCCCGGGGCCGCCCAGGCCGGCTTCTCCGGGTGCGCGACGCAGTACACCCAGGGCAACGCCGCCATGTGGTACGACGCGACGTCCATGGTCAGCACGGTCGAGTCCGAGACCGACTCCACGGTGGCCGGACTCAACGGCTACGTCCAGGCGCCCGTGCAGGAGACCGACGCCTCGGGGTGGCTGTACGCGTGGTCCCTGGCGATCCCCGCCACGTCCGAGCACCCCGACCAGGCGTGGGAGTTCATGTCCTGGATGACCGACAAGGACTACATCCGGCTCGTCGGTGAGGAGATCGGGTGGGCCGCCGTCCCCCCGGGGTCCCGGCTGTCCACCTACCAGATCCCCGAGTACGCCGAGGCCGCGCAGGCCTTCGCCGAGCCGACGCTCACCGCGATGGAGAACGCCGACCCGGAGAACCCGACGGTCGACCCCGTCCCCTACACCGGCATCCAGTTCGTCGGGATCCCCGAGTTCCAGGACCTGGGGACCCGGGTGAGCCAGCAGATCTCGGCCGCCATCGCCGGTCAGATCACGGTCGACCAGGCGGTCGAGCAGTCGCAGCGCTACGCCCAGAGCGTCGGCGCCACCTACCAGGAGGACGGCCGATGAGCGCCGGGACGCAGGCACCCCCCGCGCCGGGGGCACCGTCCGCCGCCCCGCGGGGCCGCGGCCACGACAGGGCGAGGGACCGGGCCGAGGGGTGGCGACGTCGCGGCCCGCTGCTGCCCGCCCTCGTCTTCACCATCATCGTCACCCAGCTGCCGTTCCTCGTGACCATCTGGTACTCACTGCACGCGTGGAACCTCGTCCGGCCCGGGTCGCGGCAGTTCGTCGGGCTCGCCAACTACGGGGACGTGTTCACCGACCGGGTGTTCCGCCAGGCGGCCTGGAACACCGTCCTGATCACCGGGCTCTGCGTCCTCGTCGCGCTCGTCCTCGGCCTGGCGCTCGCGATCCTGCTCGACCGCCCCTTCCGCGGCCGCAGCCTCGCCCGGACCATGCTCATCACGCCGTTCCTCGTGATGCCCGTCGCCGGTGCGCTGCTGTGGAAGACGACGATGTTCGACCCCACCTACGGGATCGTGAACTGGGTGCTCGGCCCGTTCGGTGCCGGTGAGACCGACTGGATCTCGCGGTACCCGCTGGCGGCGGTCGTCACGGCCCTCGTCTGGCAGTGGACGCCGTTCATGATGCTGCTGCTCCTGGCCGGGCTGCAGAGCCAGGACCGCTCGTCCCTCGAGGCGGCGGCCGTCGACGGCGCCGGGCCGGTGCGCACGTTCGTGTCCATCACGTTGCCGCACATGCGCCGCTACATCGAGCTGTCCGTGCTGCTCGGTGCGATCTACGTGGTCAACACCTTCGACCACATCTACATGATGACCCAGGGCGGGCCGGGCACGGCCAGCACCAACCTGCCCTTCTACATCTACCAGCGCGCGTTCCTCGGGTTCGACGTCGGGCAGGCCGCCGCGATGGGGGTCGTCGTCGTCGTCGGCACCATCATCGTCGCCACGCTGGCGCTGCGACTCATCTTCACGAGCTTCACGAAGGAGACGCCATGACGATCGACGCGGGGACCCGCCGCCGGGAGGCCAGCGTGCGACGCCGCCGCGCGTCGTCCCCGCCCGGCCGCACACCCAGCGGGTCGGGGGCGAAGGGGCGCGCGCTGACCGCCCTCACCTGGGTGCTCGCGGGGCTCTTCTTCTTCCCCGTGCTGTGGATGGTGCTCACCGGCTTCAAGAACGAGGCGGACGCCTACACCGAGACGCCCAAGGTGGTGTTCACCCCGACGCTCGACCAGTTCACGACGGTGATCGACCGGGCCGCGCCGTTCGTCGTGAACTCCGCCGTCGCCACGGTCGCCTCGACCGCCCTGGTGCTGCTGCTGGCGATCCCGGCCGCGTACGCCCTGTCGATCCGGCCGGTGAAGAAGACGCAGGACGTGCTGTTCTTCTTCATCTCCACCCGGATGCTGCCGGTCGTCGCGGTCATCGTGCCGCTGTACGTGATCGCCGGGCAGATCCAGGCGCTGGACAACATCTGGGTGCTGATCGTGCTCTACACGACGATGAACCTGCCCATCGCCGTGTGGATGATGCGGTCGTTCCTGCAGGAGGTGCCCGCGGAGGTCCTGGAGGCCGCGTCCATGGACGGCGCGGGGCTGCGCGCCACCTGGCGGCACGTCATGCTCCCCATGGTGGCGCCCGGGATCGCGGCCACCGCGCTGATCTGCGTCATCTTCGCCTGGAACGAGTTCTTCTTCGCCGTGAACCTGACCGCGTCGGCGTCCAGCACCGTCCCGGTGTACCTCGTCGGCTTCATCACCAGCCAGGGCCTGTACTTCGCCCAGCTCTCGGCCGCGGCGACGCTCGCCTCGCTGCCCGTCGTGGTGGCCGGGTGGGTGGCCCAGAAGCAGCTCGTCCGCGGGCTGTCCATGGGCGCCATCAAGTGACCCCCCACCCCCAGGAGGACCCCGCATGACGCGCCTGTCGACCGACACCCTCGGGAGCCTGCCGGCGGACGTCTCCGTGCCCGGCTACGACCGGTCCGCCGTCACGACCGGCATCGTGCACGTCGGCGTCGGCGGCTTCCACCGCGCCCACCAGGCGATGTACCTGGACCGGCTGATGGACGCCGGCGCCGCCCTGGACTGGGGGATCTGCGGCGTCGGGCTGATGCCGGGGGACCGGCGGATGCGGGACGCGCTGGCCGCCCAGGACCACCTGTACACGCTGGTGGTCAAGCACCCGGACGGCCGGCTCGAGGCCCGCGTGGTGGGCTCGCTCGTGGACTACCTCTTCGCGCCCGACGACCCCGAGGCGGTCGTCGAGAGGATGGCCGACCCCGCGACGAGGATCGTCTCGCTGACCGTCACCGAGGGCGGGTACCACGTGAACCAGGTGACCGGGGAGTTCGACCCGTCCGACCCGGCGATCCAGGCGGACCTCCAGCCGGACGCCGTCCCGTCGACGACGTTCGGCCTGCTCACCGCCGCGCTGCGCCGGCGCCGTGAGCGCGGCGTGCCGCCGTTCACCGTGATGAGCTGCGACAACATCCAGGGCAACGGCCACGTGGCCCAGGCGATGCTCACCGCGTTCGCGCGGTTGCAGGACCCGGAGCTGGCCGAGCACCTCGAACGCGACGTGGCCTTCCCCAGCTCCATGGTCGACCGGATCACCCCCGTCACCAGCGACGAGGACCGGGCCGCCGTCCGGGACCTCCTCGGCGTCGAGGACGTCTGGCCGGTGGTCTGCGAGCCGTGGACCCAGTGGGTGCTCGAGGACCGGTTCACCGCCGGCCGCCCCCCGCTGGAGGACGTCGGCGTCCAGGTCGTCGACGACGTCGTCCCCTACGAGCTGATGAAGCTGCGGCTGCTCAACGCCAGCCACCAGGCCCTGTGCTACCTCGGCTACCTCAGCGGGTACCGGTACGCCCACGAGGTGTGCGCCGACCCGCTGTTCGTGGACCTGCTGCTCGGGTACATGCGCGAGGAGGCCGAGCCCACGCTCGCCCCCGTCCCCGGGGTGGACGTCGCGCAGTACCAGCAGGCGCTCGTCGACCGGTTCGCCAACCCCGAGGTGCGCGACACGCTCGCACGGCTGTGCGCGGAGAGCTCGGACCGGATCCCCAAGTGGCTGGTGCCCGTCGTCCGCGAGCAGCTCGAGCGGGGAGGCGAGGTCCGGCGGTCGGCGCTCGTCGTGGCGTCCTGGGCCCGGTACGCCGAGGGCGTCGACGAGCAGGGCGAGCCGATCGAGGTCGTGGACCGGTTGCGGGACAGGGTGACGGCGGCCGCGGCACGCCAGTCGCAGGACCCGCTCGCCTTCCTGCGGGACCGGGACCTGTTCGGCGACCTGGTGGACGACGAGCGCTTCACCGGCCCCTACCTGGAGGCGCTGCGCTCGCTGCACGAGCGCGGTGCGCGGTCGACGGTGGAGGCCGTCGTCCGGGGCTGACCCCACGCCCCGGGCCCGTCGGACGTTCAGACGCCGTGCACCTGGCGCCGGACGCCGGCGTACCGCTCGCGCACCTGGGCTCCCCAGTCGGCCCCGGTGGGCTCGTGCTCGCTGAGGACCTCGCGGTCCCACTCCGGCGGTTCGGCGTCCCCGGACAGCACCCACGCGGCCTGGCGGGCGGCCCCGAGCGCGACGTACTCGGCCGGCCGGGGCACGCTCACCGGCACCCCGAAGACGTCCGGAGCCGCCCCCCGCACGGCGGCGGACCGGGCCGCACCGCCGACGAGCACCGCGGACTCGACGTGGACGCCGTTGCGGCGCAGCACGTCGAGCGCGTCGGCGATGCCGCAGAGCATGCCGAGGACGCCGGCTCGCGCCACGTTCGCAGGCGTCATGCTGCCCCGGCGCATGCCGTGCAGGCTGCCGGCCGCCTCAGGCAGCGCCGGCGTCCGCTCGCCGTCGAGGTAGGGCAGGAGCACCAGGCCGTCGGCGTCCGGTGCCGCCTCGCCCTGGAGCCGCTCGAGACCGGCGAGGTCCTCGCCGACCATCTGGGCGACGGCACCGAGGACGCGGGCCGCGTTCATCGTGCAGCTGAGCGGCAGGAGCCGCCCCTGGCCGTCGGCGAACCGGTTCAGCTCGCCGCTCGGGTCCGGGGTGACGTCGTCCGCGGAGGCGAAGACCGCGCCGCTGGTGCCCAGCGACACGGCCACCTCGCCGGGTCGCAGCCCCAGGCCCAGGGCGGCTGCGGCGTTGTCGCCGAGGCCCGGGCCGACGAGCGTCCCGGCGGGCGTGCGCCCCGCGGACCCGGACGGGGCGAGGACGCGCGGCACGCCGACGACCCGCCCGAACGCGTGGGCGAGCAGGTCCTCGCGGTACCGGTCCTCGTCGGCCGACCAGTAGCCCGTCCCGGAGGCCTCGCTGCGGTCGGTCACCTTCTCCGCGTCGCCCTGCGCGCCACCGAGCAGCTGCCAGGTCAGCCAGTCGTGGGGGAGGAGCACGTCGGCGACACGGTCGGCGTGCTCGGGCTCGTTCTCGGCCAGCCAGGCGAGCTTGCTGACGGTCAGCGAGTGGATGGGGACCGACCCCACCGCGTCCACCCAGGCCCGCGCGCCGAGCTCGTCGGCCAGCCGCCGTGCCTGCGGCGCGCTGCGGACGTCGTTCCACAGCAGCGCGTCGCGGACGACCGACCCGTGCGCGTCGAGCGCGACCATCCCGTGCTGCTGGCCGGCGACGGCGACGGCGGCTACGTCGTCCAGGTGACCGCGGACGGCGCCGGTCGCCGTGCGCAGCGCCTCGTACCAGGCGGCGGGGGCGACCTCGGTGCCGTCGGGGTGGGGCGACTGCCCCTGGTCGAGGACCCGACCGTCCGCGGGGTCGACGAGGAGCACCTTGCACGACTGCGTCGAGGAGTCGACGCCGGCGACGAGCTGCTCGGTCACGGGACCTCCGGGGGCGGTGTGCCGGGCTCGCGGCCCGGGTGCGGCGGGAAAAGCGCACGTACCCACCCAACCAACCACAGCGAGCGACGCCTCGACAGTCTTGATGTCACACAAAATGTGTGACAAGTTGCGGGACGTCGGCGTCGCCCGAGCCCCGCGGAGGTCCCCATGCGCCGTCCACCACGCCCACCACGTCTCGCAGGACCACCCGCCGTGCCCCGCGCAGCGGGTGGTCCGACGCGTCGCTCCCTGCTGCGCGCCGGCCTGCTCGGCGCCGGCGCGCTCGCCGGCACCGGTGCCCTGGCCGGCTGCTCCGGCGACGCCCCGCGGCCCGTCCCCTCCCTGACGCCGGGCCAGGACCCGTGGCGGCGCTTCGAGGGCACGACCATCAACTTCATCTCGGAGAACACCGCGCCGACCGCGGCGATCGCCGCGAACCTCCAGCCGTTCCGCGACCTGACCGGCATCGACGTCCAGATCGTCAACCTCGAGCTGTCCGCGCTCGTGCAGCGCGTCGCGCTCGACATGGCCTCCGGTGACGCGCGCTACCAGGTCATCTACGCCGACCCCTACCAGGTCCTGGCGCCGTACAGCGCCGGGCTCGTCGACCTGCGGGAGTTCATCGAGGACGACAGCTACCCGCCGCTCGAGGGCGGGCTCGAGGACTTCATCCCGACCCAGCTGCGGGCGACCGGCAAGTTCGAGGACGAGGACCCGGTGCTGGCCCTGCCGTACGACTGCCCCACGATGATCTGGCAGTACCGGGCCGACCTGTTCGAGCGCTACGGCCCGCAGATGCAGGACGAGCTGGGGTTCGACCCCACGCCCGGGTCGGAGCGCACCTGGGAGGAGTACCTGCAGATCGCCCGCTGGTTCAACGACAACGTCGACGAGGTCGCCTACGGCACGGGGCACCAGGCCAAGCAGCACGACTCGCTGATGTGCGACTTCAGCAACGTCCTGTGGGCGTACGGCGGCGACTACTTCCAGGGCGGTGAGCAGGTCGGGCTCATCGGCGTGCGCGAGCCCGGGGAGTGCGTCCTGGACTCCGACGAGGCCGTCGCCGCCGCCGCCTTCTACGACGAGCTGCTGTCCGTGGCGCACCCGGCCTCGAGCACGTGGGACTGGGACGGCGTCGGGGCGGCGCTGCGCGCCGGTGAGATCGCGATGTGCCCCAACTGGCACGAGTTCGCCGCCAGCAACGAGCAGGTGCTGCCGGGGCAGATCGCCTACGCGCCGCTGCCCTCCGGCCCCGCACGGACCGCGCACATGTTCGGCGGGACGGGGATCTCCGTGGCCGCCAACTCCTCCGGCGCCCAGCGGGGCGCCGCCTGGCTGTTCGTCAACTGGGCCACGTCGCCGCAGACCCAGCTGAGCAACCTGCGCAGCGAGGCCGGCGGGGGCACCCCGACCCGGCTGTCCGTCTACGACCTGCCCGAGGTCCAGCAGGCGACGACCCGACCCAGCGAGATGCCGAACATGCTCACCTACGACGCGGTGACGACCGCGTGGGAGGAGGACAACATCGGCCTGCGGCCGAAGATCCCGATGTGGAACGCCTGCGACACCGCCATCTTCACGGGCCTGTCCAAGATGATCGCCGGCCAGCAGTCTCCTGAGGAGACCATGCGCGGCGTCGCCGGCAGGTTCGAGCGCATCGTCGACCGGGGGTGGCAGGCATGACCGCCGACACGCGGGCCCCCGCGGGCCCGGCGAACCGCCCGGACCGGGGCCGCGGGCTGACGTTCACCGGCAAGCTGCTCGCGCCGGGGGTGACCGTTCTCGCCCTGCTGTCGATCGTGCCCTTCGTCGCGCTGGTCGTGATGAGCTTCAGCCACGTGCGCCTCCTGGGCGGGGTGCGGCTGGAGTGGGCGGGGCTGGACAACTGGTCGCGCGTCCTGACCGACCCCGACATGTGGGCGAGCTGGTTGCGGACGGGCGTGTACCTCGTCGCCACGCTGGGCCTGGAGATGGTGCTCGGCGTCGGCATCGCGCTGGCCCTGCACCGGGTCGTCAGCGGACGGGGTCTGCTGCTGTCGCTGGTGCTCCTGCCGATGTTCGTCGCCCCCGTCATCGTGGGCCTGCTGGGCCGCTACCTGACGGACTCGACCTTCGGGCTCTACGCGTGGGTCCTGCAGCAGCTCGGGTGGCAGGGGGACGTGCTCGGCAGCCCGACCACCGCGTTCGTGGCCGTCGTGCTGATGGACGTGTGGGAGTGGACGCCGCTCATCACCCTCATCACGCTCGCAGGTCTCAGCTCGGTGAACCCGTCGGTCCTCGAGGCCGCCGCCCTGGACGGCGCGGGCTACTGGTCGACGCTGCGGCACATCGTCCTGCCGTCCATCTCCGGCATCCTGCTCGTGGCCCTGCTCATCCGCGCCATGGACGCCGTCCGCTACTACGACATCATCTACGTCACCACCAACGGCGGCCCCGCCGACGCGACGAAGATCATCCCGATCCGGTTGTTCGAGAACGCCTTCCGGTTCTTCGACCTCGGGTACGCCGCCGCCATCGGTCTGATGATGCTCGTGGTCACCATCGCCATCGCCAAGCTGTTCGTCAGCGTGCTCGGATCGAAGGAGGTGGCCCGGTGAGTGCTCCCGCTCCCGCCACGCCCCAGAAGGACGTACCCCATGCGGCGCCCACGCGCCCGCAGGGCACCGTCGCCGCCATCGAGAAGCGCAGCGGCCGCAGCCGGGTGGTCGTCGCCGTCGTCCTGACCCTGGTGCTCCTGTGGACCCTGGTCCCGCTCGCGTGGATGGTCATGGCGTCGTTCAAGAGCTCGGCGGACGTCACGGCCGGCACCCCGCAGGTCCTGTTCGAACCGACGCTGGACAACTACCGCGACCTGTTCAGCGGGCCCAACGACCTGACGCCGTACCTGTGGCACAGCGTCGTCGCCGCCGGGGTCTCCGCGATCCTGTCGCTCGTCCTGGGGACCCTGGCGGGCTACGGCCTGTCCCGCTCGCTGATGCGCCGCAAGAACGACCTGTCGTTCTGGATCATCTCGACCCGGATGGCGCCGATCGCCGCGGTGATCCTGCCGCTGTTCCTGATGTTCCGGCTCGCCGGCCTCATCGACACGCTCCCCGGCCTCGTCCTGGCGTACATGACGTTCAACCTGCCGTTCGCGATCTGGCTGATGAGCGCCTTCTTCTCCGACATCTCGCCGTCGATCGAGGAGTCTGCCCTGGTCGCCGGCTGCAGCCGGTGGCAGGCGTTCTGGCACGTCGTGCTGCCGCTCAGCAAGGCGGGACTCGTCACCACCGGCGTGCTGTGCCTGGTCTTCGCCTGGAACGACTACGCGTTCGCGACGGTGTTCTCGGGTCCGAACTCGCAGACGCTGCCCATCGCCGCGAGCCAGCTCGTGACGCAGACCGGCATCGACTGGGGCCAGGTCACCGCGATCGGCACGATCGTCGTGCTGCCGATGATCCTGGCCGGCCTGGCCGTCCGCCGGTGGCTCGTCACCGGCCTGTCCCTGGGAGCGGTGACCGGTGAGTGACACCACCACCCACGCGGTGCCGGGGACGATGCGCGTCAGCGTCCTGCGCGGTGTGCGGGACCTGGCCGTCGAGGAGCGCCCCGTCCCCGCACCGGGCCCCCGCGAGGTGCTCGTCCGCGTCGGCTCGGTCGGTGTGTGCGGCTCGGACGTGCACTACTACGAGCACGGGCGGATCGGTGACTTCGTCGTCCGGGAGCCGCTGGTGCTCGGGCACGAGGCGGGCGGGACCGTCGTCGCCGTGGGGGACGGGGTCGACCCGGCCCGGGTCGGCCAGCGCGTGTCCCTCGAACCGGGCGTGCCGTGCCGGCGGTGCGAGCAGTGCCTCGCCGGCCGCTACAACCTGTGCCCGGACGTGCGGTTCTTCGCGACCCCACCCGTGGACGGGGCGTTCGCCGAGTACGTCACGCTCGCGGACGACTTCGCGCACCCCGTGCCGGACACGGTGTCGGACGACGCCGCCGGGCTGCTCGAGCCGCTGTCCGTGGGGGTCTGGGCCAACCGCAAGGCGGGCGTGGGCGTGGCGTCGTCCGTGCTCGTGACCGGCGCCGGCCCCGTGGGCCTGCTCGTCGCGCAGGTCGCCCGCGCCCTGGGGGCCGCCGAGATCGTCGTGTCGGACGTCGACGCCCACCGTCGCGACCTGGCGCGCGAGCTGGGCGCCACCCGGGTCCTGGACCCCGCCGAGGGCTCCCCGGCGGACCAGGGCGTGCAGGTCGACGCCTTCGTCGAGTGCTCCGGCGCTCCCGCCGCGGTGGCATCGGGCTTCGGTGCCGTCCGCCGTGCGGGGACCGTCGTGCTCGTCGGGATGGGCGCCGACGAGATGACCGTGCCGGTCGCCGCCGTCCAGAACCGCGAGCTGGTCGTCACCGGGACGTTCCGCTACGCCGGCACCTGGCCCGAGGCGATCCACCTCGCGGCGTCCGGGGCGGTCGACCTCGACCGGCTGGTCACGGGTCACGTCGACCTCGACCACGTCGAGCAGGCCCTGGCACCGGACCCCGCCGACCGGCACGTCAAGATCGTCGTGCGGCCGGGCGGCGTGTGACCGTGTCGGGTGTCGTGAGCGCGTCCGGTGTCGTGACCGGCGTCGGATGACCCGGTCGGACGGCGGAGGCGGCAGGACGAGCGACGGGCAGGTGCGGGTGGTGCGCGGGAGCAGGTCCAGCGACGCCTCGGTGCAGGCGCGCCGCGAGGCCGTCCTCGAGCACGTCCTCGAGGCGGGGGAGTGCACCATCGCCGACCTCGCGCGGCGCTTCGCCGTCAGCGGCATGACGATGCACCGCGACCTCGACGCCCTCGCGGCGGCGGGGTACCTGCGCAAGCAGCGCGGCCGGGCCGTGGCCCCCTCGGAGCTGACCGTCGAGACCAGCGCGCTCTTCCGGCTGCGGACGGCGACCGCGGTCAAGGAGGCGGTCGCCGCCCGGGCCGTCGACCTCGTGGACGACGTGCGCACCGTCTTCGTCGACGACTCCACGTCCGTCCTGCCGCTGCTGCGGCTGCTGACCCGCCGCGCGCACGGGCCGCTGACCGTGCTGACGAACTACCTGCAGGTGGTCCGCGAGGTGGACGGCGCCCCGCGCGTCCAGGTGCACCTGCTCGGCGGCGACTACGACCCGCACCTCGACGCGACCTTCGGGCCCGCCGCGCTGGAGGCCGTCCGCCGGCAGCGCGTCGACGTGGCGCTGCTCAGCTCGCCGGCCGTCCGCCAGGGCACCTGCTACCACGCGCTCGAGCCGTCGGCCGAGCTCAAGCTGGCCGCCCTCGACGTCGCGGACCGCAGCGTGCTGCTGCTCGACCACACGAAGCTGGGGCGAGGGGCCTCGCACGAGGTGTGCTCGGTGGACCGCTTCAGCCACGTCGTCGTCGACGACGCCGCTGACCCGACCGAGGTCGCGGCCGCGCGCGCCACCGGCGCCGACGTGCGGGTCGTGCACGCACCCGCCCACGTCCAGCCCCACCCCGCCGGCCCCGACGGCACCCGCACCCCGAGGAGATCCCGATGACCGTGCTCGACCGCTTCCGCCTCGACGGGACGGTGGCCCTCGTCACCGGCGCCAACCGGGGGCTCGGCCGCGCCTTCGCGCTCGGGCTCGCCGAGGCCGGCGCGGACGTCGCCCTCGTCGCCCGGGACGCGGCGCGCACCGAGGAGGTGGCCGAGCAGGTCCGCGCGCGCGGCCGCCGGGCCCTGGTCGTCGGGGCGGACGTCACCGTCACGGCGGACGTCGACCGGGCCGTGAGCGCGTGCGTCGACGAGCTCGGCGCGCTGGACGTCCTGGTGAACAACGCGGGCGTGGCGATCCACCGCCCGGCGCTCGAGGTGCCCGACGAGGAGTGGGACCAGGTCCTCGACCTCAACCTCACCGCGTTGTGGCGCTGCAGCCGGGCGGCCGCGCGGCACATGGTCGACGCCGGCGGCGGGGTGATCGTCAACATCGGCAGCATCTCCGCGCAGATCGTCAACCGGCCGCAGTGGCAGCCCGCGTACAACGCCTCCAAGGCGGCCGTGCACCAGCTGACCAAGAGCCTGGCCGCCGAGTGGGCGCCGCACGGCATCCGCGTCAACGCGCTCGCGCCCGGGTACGTCAAGACGGAGATGGCACCCGTGGACCGGCCGGAGTTCCGCCAGCACTGGATCCTGGACGCGCCGATGCAGCGGTACGCCACCCCGGAGGAGATCGCCCCCAGCCTCGTCTACCTCGCCTCGGACGCGTCGTCCTTCATGACCGGGTCGGTCCTCGTCGTCGACGGCGGGTACACGGTGCACTGACGGCCGCTCGACCGCCCGGGGCGGCCGCGCGTCAGTCGTCCCGGGGTGGGGCGGCGTCGATCCGGGCGAGGAGGTCGGCCAGTGGGTCGCCGTCGTAGCCCTCCCAGTTCGACTCGACCCACCACGTCGCCCCGGCGGCCCGGTACGGCGCCACGTGCTCCGCTCCCGCCGGTCCGGTCGGGCTGATGCCCTCGACGACGACGTCGTACCCGTCCCACGGCAGGCCGGCTGCCTCGCGCAGCGGCCGCGTCCGCTCGACGGCGTCGGCGAGGTCGTCGGGCGTGAACGGGCTGTCCGGGCCGTTGCCGACCTTCGCCGCCAGCAGGCCGTCCCACCGGGCCGCGCGGCCGAGCGAGCGCTCCGACGGCGTGGCACCCACCACCCACACCGGGACCCTCGGCGTCTGCACGGGCGGGGGCGGCGGCACGAACGTCGTCGGCCGCACCGCGTAGTGGCGTCCCTCGTAGGAGAACGGCTGGCCGCGCATCAGGCCGTCGTACACGGCGAGCCCCTCGTCCAGCTTCTGCGCCCGCACGCGGCGTCCCTCGTCCGGCTCGAACGCCAGCCAGCCCTCGTGCGGCGCGCCGAGCCCCACCGCGAGCTGGGCCCTGCCGCCTGAGAGCGCGTCGAGGGTGGCCACCCGCCCCGCGAGCTCCCACGGCCGGATCCTCGGCAGCGGGGTGAGCATCGTCCCGAGCCGGATCCTCTCCGTCGTCATCGCGGCTGCGGCGAGGGTCATCCAGGCGTCCTGCCCCCACACGGTCTCCCAGGTGAAGATCGCGTCCCACCCGCGCGCCTCCGCGCGTCGCGCGGCGTCGGCGAACTGCCGCGTCGTCCCACTGGCCATCACGAACCCGTAGCGCATGCGGTCACCCTGCACCCGACCACCGACAGCCGGCTCCCCACCGGCCCTCGCCGTCCCCGCCCCGACCCCGCGCCCCGACCCCGCGCCCCGACCCCGCGCCCCGACCCCGCGCCCCGACCCCGCGCCCCTGCGCCGAGTCGGACGAACACGCCGTCCCGCCGCGCGCGCGGACGGCGCGTCCGTCCGACCCGGCGTGAGCGCGTTACCCGCCGGTCAGGCGCGGACCCAGGCGGTGACGTCGGTCGGGACCGCCTGCCGGCCGGCGTCGTCCACCAGGTCACCGCTGACCAGCAGCACCTCCGCGCCGTCGGGCAGCACAACCGGTTGCTCGCCGAGGTTGGTCACGACCAGCACCGACCCGTTGCGCAGGCACACGACGTCCTCGCCGGTGTCGACCCACTCCAGCGAACCCGCGCCCAGGGCGAGGTCGCGGCGCAGGCGCAGACCCATCCGGTACAGCTCGAGGGTCGAGCCGGGGACGCCGTCCTGGGCGTCGGCGGCCAGCTCCCGGTAGGCGTCGGGCTGCGGGAGCCACGTCCGGCCGGACGGGCCGAAGCCCAGGCCGGGGGCGCCGGCCGCCCACGGCATCGGCACCCGGCAGCCGTCGCGGCCGAGGTGCTCGCCGCCGGTACGGAAGAACGTCGGGTCCTGGCGGACCTCGTCGGGCAGGGTCGTGTGCTCGGGCAGGCCGAGCTCCTCGCCCTGGTACACGTACGCCGAGCCGGGCAGGGCGAGCATCAGCGCGGAGGCCGCCCGGGCGCGCCGCAGGCCGAGCTCGGCGTCCGGCTGCGGGTCCGTGGCGCCGATGCCGTTGGGCCGGTGCGTGCCGACCGGCAGCCCGAGGCGGCTGGCGTGCCGGACGACGTCGTGGTTGCTGAGCACCCACGTGGTCGGTGCGCCCACCGCGGCGTCCGCGGCCAGCGAGTGCTCGACCACGCGCCGCAGGTCGGGGCCGCGCCAGGCGGCCTCGAGGTAGTCGAAGTTGAACGCCTGGTGCATCTCGTCCGGCCGCACGTACAGCGCGAGCCGCTCGGCGGGCTCGACCCAGGCCTCGGCGACGAGGATCCGCTCGCCCGGGTAGGTGTCGAGTAGGGCACGCCACTCGCGGTAGATCTCGTGCACGCCGTCCTGGTCCCACATCGGGGGCCGCTCGCCGTCCTCGTTGGAGCCGTGCAGCATCTCCTGCTCGTGGTCCCAGTCCGGCAGGCCGGGGGCCTTGACCAGCCCGTGGGCGACGTCGACGCGGAAGCCGTCGACGCCGCGGTCCAGCCAGAACCGCAGGACGTCGAGGAACTCGTCGCGGACCTCGCGCAGCTCCCAGTTCAGGTCGGGCTGCTTGACGTCGAAGATGTGCAGGTACCACTGGCCGGGGGTGCCGTCGGCCTCGGTGACGCGCTCCCACGCGGAGCCGCCGAAGACGCTGCGCCAGTCGTTGGGCGGCAGCTCGCCGTGCTCGCCGCGACCGTCGCGGAAGACGTACCGCTCGCGCTCCGGGCTGCCGGGGGCGGCGGCCAGGGCGGCCTGGAACCAGACGTGCTCGTCCGAGGTGTGGTTGGGGACGAGGTCGACGACGACGCGCAGCCCCAGCTCGTGCGCCCGCGCGACCAGCGCGTCGGCGTCGGCCAGGGTGCCGAACACCGGGTCGACGTCCCGGTAGTCGGCGACGTCGTAGCCCGCGTCCGCCTGCGGGGAGACGTAGAACGGAGACAGCCAGACGGCGTCCACGCCGAGCTCGGCCAGGTACGGCAGGCGCGCCGTGGCGCCGGCCAGGTCGCCGACGCCGTCGCCGTCGGAGTCGGCGAACGAGCGCGGGTACACCTGGTAGATGACGGCGGTCCGCCACCACTCGGGTGCCTGCGCCGGGTCACCGGCGGCGGTGGACGGGCTGGTGACGGGGCTCTGGTGCGTCGTGGTCACCGACCGAGCCTAGGGCCTGGTCCGGCGATCTGTGAAATGTCTTGCAGGTCTTGCGAGCCGGTTTCATGATCGGCCGGACGCCGGCCGGCCGGCGGGCTGGCCACCTACTCCATCGCGTTGAGCAGGGAGTGCGCGGCGCGCTCCAGGTAGTCCCACAGCAGGGCCTCGTGCAGCGGCGCCAGGCCGAGGTCGTCCACCGCGGCGCGCATGTGCGTCAGCCACAGGTCCCGGGCCCTCGGGGTCACCCGGAACGGCGCGTGCCGCATCCGCAGCCGCGGGTGCCCGCGCTGCTCGGAGTACGTCGTGGGGCCGCCCCAGTACTGCTCGAGGAACATCCGGAGCCGGTCCTCGGCGGGCCCCAGGTCCTCCTCGGGGTACATCGCCCGCAGCTCCGGGTCCGCGGCGACGCCCTGGTAGAAGCGGTGGACGAGCCGGCGGAACGTCTCGGCGCCACCCACCTGCTCGTAGAAGCTCGGCTGGTGGCCGGGCTCCTGCTCGGACTGCTGCTGTGGCTGCGTCACGCCTCCCATTGTCCCAGCCGCTCTGCTGTGATGGTCCGGTGGCCGCCCCGACCCCGCCGCAGACCGTGCTCGCCGCCTGCGACCCGGCGCTCGGCGCCCTGCCCCCGCACGACCAGGAGATCTTCCGGCTGAGGCTCGAGCGCTGGTGGGCCGACCTCGTCGAGGGCCTGGCCGGCGCGTACGACGGCGCCGACGAGCTCGCCGGGCGGCTCGCCGTCCTCGCCGCACGGTCCTGGGCGCAGCGGCCGCAGGACCTGCGACGCCACGACCTGCGCCGCAGCCTCGAGCCCGACTGGTTCCAGCGCCCGGACGTCGTCGGGTACGCCGCCTACGCCGACCGGTTCGCCGGCGACCTGGCCGGCGTCGCGACCCGCGTCGAGCACCTGCGTCGCCTCGGCGTCCGCTACCTGCACCTCATGCCCCTGCTGCGCTCCCGCCCCGGCGACGACGACGGCGGGTACGCCGTCGCGGACTACCGGCAGGTCCGCGAGGACCTCGGGGACGTCGAGGACCTGCGCGCGCTGGCGACGACCCTGCGCGGGCACGGGATCAGCCTGTGCCTGGACCTCGTGCTCAACCACGTCGCGCGCGAGCACGCGTGGGCGCAGGCCGCCCGCGCGGGGGACCCGAGGTACCGCGGCTACTTCCACGTGTTCGCCGACCGCGCCGTCCCGGACGCCTTCGAGGCGACGCTGCCCGAGGTCTTCCCGGACTTCGCCCCCGGCTCCTTCACCTGGGACGACGACCTCGACGGTTGGGTCTGGACGACGTTCAACGCCTTCCAGTGGGACCTCGACTGGTCCAACCCCGAGGTCCTCGTGGAGATGGTCGGGGTCGTCCTGCACCTCGCGAACCTCGGTGTCGAGGTGCTGCGCCTGGACGCCATCGCCTTCCTGTGGAAGCGGCTCGGCACCGACTGCCAGAACCAGCCCGAGGTGCACGCCATCACCCAGGCGCTGCACGCCCTGACCCGGGTGGCCGCCCCGGCGACGCTGCTCAAGGCCGAGGCGATCGTCGGGCCCGGCCAGCTCGTCGGCTACCTCGGGCAGGGCCGCCACCACGGCAAGGTCAGCGACCTCGCCTACCACAACAGCCTCATGGTGCAGACGTGGTCGATGCTGGCCAGCCGCGACGTGACCCTGGCGGCCGAGGCGCTGCAGGCGATCCCGCCCGTGCCGACGACGACGGCGTGGATCACCTACGTGCGCTGCCACGACGACATCGGCTGGGCGGTGGACGACGCCGACGCCGCCGCCGTCGGCCTCTCCGGCCCCGGGCACCGGGCGTTCCTGTCCGACTTCTACAGCGGGCGGTTCCCCGGGTCCTTCGCCGACGGCCTGGTCTTCCAGCACAACCCGGCCACCGGCGACCGGCGGATCAGCGGGACGACGGCCAGCCTGTGCGGGGTCGGCGCCGCGGGCGACGACCCCGGTCGGCTGGACGACGCCATCGCCCGGGTCCTGCTCGCCCACGCGCTCGCCCTGGGCTGGGGCGGGGTGCCGGTCATCTGGTCCGGGGACGAGGTGGCCGCGCTCAACGACGCCGGCTGGGCCGGCGAACCCGGCCACGAGGGCGACAACCGGTGGGCGCACCGGCCGCGCCTGGACTGGGACGCCGTCGAGCGAGCCGAGCGGTCGCTCGCCAGCCCTGTGCACGCCCCCCTCCCCGCGCCCGCGGCGGTGCTCGGGGGCCTGCGCCGGCTGGTGGCAGCCCGCGCGGGGACCGAGCAGCTGCACGCGGCCGTGGCGTCGCAGGCGCTGGCGGCGCCGGACCGCGGGGTCCTGGTCGTGCTGCGCGACCACTGGGCCGGCCCGTTCGTCGGCCTGTACAACGTCACCGAGCAGACCCGGTGGGTCGAGGGCTGGTGGCTGCGCGACCTGGGGCTCGACCCGGCCGACGCGGTCGACCGGATCAGCGGGGCGGCGCCGCCGACCGAGGACGACGGCGCCGTCCGGCTGGACGGCTACCGGGTGCTGTGGCTCACCGCGCGGGGCGGCTGAACGGCGCGACGCGACGAGACCGCGGGACGGGCCGGTCGGGTCGGCCGGCCGGGTAGGCCCGTCCTCACAGACCCTTGTCGCTGTCCTCGTCGAGGTCGTTCGCGACGTCCGACTCACCCTTCGGCGGCGGCTGGCGGCGCTCCTCCTCGGGCGCGGGGCCGCCGGTCGAGCCGGGGCCCCCGGCGGGGGAGGCGCCGGCCCGGTCCGCGTCGCCGTGCCCGCGGCCCGGCGCCGCCTCGCCCGAGGCCCTCTCCTCGGCCTCCTGGCGCAGCCACACCGTGCGCTGCGGGAACGGGATCTCCACGCCCTCGGCGTCGAAACGGGCCTTGATCCGCCGCCGCAGCTCGCGGGCGACCTTCCACTGCTCCAGCGGGACGGTCTTGACGACGAGCCGCACCACCACGGCGTCGGCGGACAGCTGCTCGACACCCCACACCTCGGGCTCCTCGAGGACCAGCGGACCCCAGTCGGGGTCGTCCTTGAGCCGGTGCGCGACGTCCGCGAGCAGGTCCTGCACCCGGTTGACGTCCTCGCCGTAGGCGACGCCCACGTCCAGGACGGCGCGGGCCCAGCCCTGGGACTGGTTGCCGACCCGCAGGATCTCGCCGTTGCGCACGTACCAGACCGTGCCGTCCACGGCGCGCAGCCGGGTGACCCGCAGACCGACGGCCTCGACCGAACCGGCCGCCTCGCCGAGGTCGACGACGTCGCCGACGCCGTACTGGTCCTCGACGATCATGAACAGGCCGGAGAGGAAGTCCCGCACCAGCGACTGGGCGCCGAAGCCGAGCGCGACACCGAGCACCCCGGCACCGGCGATCAGCGGTCCGAGGTTGATCCCGAACTCGCCGAGCACCAGCAGGACGGCGATACCCGCCACGACGCCTGTCGCGACGCTCTTGAGCACCGAGCCGATGGTCCGCGCCCGCTGGGCGCGGCGCTCGCCGGCCAGCGGGCTGGCCGCCAGGAACGCCGTCGTCTTGTGCCCGCGGGAGCCGATGCCGGTGCGGCCGGTGGCGATGCGCTCGCTGAGCCGGCCGATCGCCCGGTGGACGAGCCAGCGGACGAGCAGGGCGATGACGAGGATGAGGACGACGCGCAGCACGGTGTCGCCGATGCCGACGACCCAGCGGGCGAGCTTCTCGTTGCCCGTCCAGTCGTGCAGCGTCCCGCAGAAGGTGGGGTCCAGGGTGCCGCACGGGATGTCGGTCTGGGCTCGTTCGAACGTCGACTCGGTCTGCGTCGGGGACGGCTCGGGTTCGGGCACGTCGGGGGTCGTCGTCGCGACCAGGGTGTGCAGGGGAGCGAGCAGGCTCACGCTGGGCGAGCTCCTTCCGTCGGGGGGACGGCCACGGACCGGGACGACCGGGGCCGAGCGGGCTGAGCGGGCTGAGCGAACCGACGAGGCTAGCAACCGCGCGGCGCCCCACGGGCCGCCGCTCGGCACTCGGTACCGCCGCTCAGCACGGCCGGGAGAGGCAGGTCACGCGAGCCGCAGCCCGGTGTGGTGGGCGAGGAACGCCAGGGTGTCGGCGACCAGGTCCACGGTGCGCGAGACCGCCCGGGCGCCGTGGCCGACGTCCTTCTCCCGGCGCAGCAGCACCGGGGACTCCTCGAACGGCGCCGCCGTCGCGTGCTGCAGCGCGGCGCAGAGCTTGCGGGCGTGCAGGGGGTCGACGCGGCTGTCCCCGTCGAACACCTGGAACATCACCGCCGGGTACCGGGTGCCCTCGCGCACCCGGTGGTACGGCGAGTACGCGTG